>JASFOV010000012.1:0-20664 GCA_050116355.1 Anaerolineae bacterium | reverse complement strand
GCACGCAGTTTATCATCATCACCCACAACCGGGGGACCATCAAAGCAGCGGATACCATCTACGGCATCTCTATGGGGGATGACAGTGTGTCTCAGGTTGTCTCGTTGCGCCTGGAGGGAGAGCGCATCGCCGCACCCAATGGCGACGCTTTGGACGTGATGAAGGACGGCTAGCGGCGCGGAGTGGGGGGTAGATCTGCATCCTGATTCCGGTGGCTGCGAATCGATCCCTCAGGCGGCCCGTATCTTTTGAGATCCAAGATCCAGCCCCTGTCAACGGGTGACCGCCACACTATTTGATCCGGCCCTCCGCAGCAAATTCGCTGTGTCCGATGTTTCTGTATCCCAGGCTTTCCGCGATTCGCACGGATGCCTCATTGTCTTCTTCGACCATATACAGAGGTTTGAGACGGCTTTCGAGCAGCTCCACAGTGCAGGCTGAGACCACAGACTTGCCCCAACCCCGGCCTCGTCCGCTGGCATGTACATAGACAAACACCTCGGCAAAGGATGGGGAGCGCCAATTGGTGCCTGCCATGGCCACAACCTTTCCTTGGGACTCGATCTGGAAGCGAGGGATCCCCTCATCACTTACGACCCTTTGCACCAAGACATTGATGACCGGTTCGAACTGGGATGGATCCAGGCGGTAGATCTGGGCCAGTCTAGAACTGGAGACATCGATGTGGGCACGTACGAGAGAGGCGGCCGTGACCGGTACGATCACTTGGTACGGGCGGTTGGGTGCGAGGGCGGCACGGAGCAACTCTCCCGCGACTCTTTCGTCTGGCGCTCGCAGGGTCACCAGAGGGCGAAAGAGGTCCGTGCCCGTCATGCAGACTGCGACAAAGCCATCTGCGCGGCCCGTCGCCTCATGGTGCACCATCAGCTGGGTGCGTTGTGGATCGTGCCAGAGGGCGTAGTAGCTCGTGAGTGCGTCCACTGGATCGGTCGGCGACAAGAGATGGCGGATCGCGCGTCGGTCCCTCTTCAATTGGTTGAGATCGCTCAAGTCCATGGATACGCCTCGCTCGATGCCATCGACGGCTCGCCTGGTTGGCGGTCAATAGCAAAGGGGATGGCCTTGCACCAGCAAAGCTATCCCCCTTGGCTGTTCCATCAAGAGTCGAGCCGGGCGGGTGTCACTTGTAGCTGTTGAGCACCTTCATATAGTTGGCCCGCTCAAAGGCCGCCGGCTCGGCCACCGATTTGTGGCTCATGCTGCCTTTCATCTGTGCGACTGACTCGTACTCATGCTCCGCCATCCATGCTTGCACGCCGTCTACCAGGTCGGTGATCTTGCCGATCCCTTCCTTAAGCAGGACCGAGCAGATGTTGGCGACGTCAGCGCCCGCCATCACAGCTTTGATCACATCCTCCGAGCTGTGGATGCCGCTCGTAAGGGCCATGGAACAGTCCACGTTTCCGTACAGGATGGCGATCCATCGCAGCGGCAATCGCGTCTCGACCGGAGTGCTCAACTGTAGGTTTGGGGTGACTTCCAGCGCCTCGATGTCGATGTCTGGTTGATAGAACCGGTTGAACATCACGAGTGAATCGGCCCCTTCGGCGTCCAGCATCGAAGCGACGTGGGGCATGGCGCTAAAGTAGGGGCTCAGTTTCATGGCGACGGGAATCTCCACCTTGCTCTTGACTTCCTTGAGCAGCTTGACATATAGGTCTTCGATATCGTAGCTCATCAGGTGAAAGTTGGTGGGGATAAAGTAGACATTCAGCTCCACTGCATCGGCACCCGCCTCTTGGAACTTGGTGGCATACCCCGTCCAGCCGCCGGGGCTGACCCCATTGAGGCTGGCGATGATGGGAATGTCAACCGAGGCCTTGGCTTGGCGGATGTGTTCAACATAGTCATCCGGCTCGCGCCGGTATTCGTACACCTCGGGAAAGTACGACAAGGCCTCCGCAAAGCTGTCGGTACCGCGCTCGAGGAAGTGGTTCAGAGCTTCTGCCTCAAACTCAACCTGCTCCTCAAATAGCGAGTGCAGGGTCACAGCGGCCGCGCCAGCATCTTCCATGCGCTTGATGTTGTCTAGGTCAGCCGACAGGGGCGAGGCAGAGGGGACAAGGGGATTCTTTAGTTCTAGCCCCATATAGGTTGTACTGAGATCGACCATGGATCATTCCTTTCTCTTGTACCCTAGATGCCGGACACGAGTTTCGGCCCGTGCCCGGCATGCATGTAATGGCTAAGCACTATAGTCTAGCGATGCCAGTTGCTCGTACATCTGCCAGCGCTCGTTGATGTCCTTCTGGGCCAAGGCGAGCAGCCGCTCCGCTTCCTCCGGCTTCGACTGGGTCAGCATCCGGAAGCGGGTCTCATTGTAGGCATAATCCTGCAACGGGATCTTGGGCGCGCGCGAGTCAAGCTGTAGTGGGTTGAGCCCCTCATCAGCGCGGCGCGGGTCGTAGCGGTACAGCGGCCACGAGCCTGAATCCACCGCTGCCTGTTGCTGCTGGAACCCCAGCCGCAGATTGAAGCCATGGGCGATGCAGTGGCTGTAGGCGATGATCAGACTCGGGCCGTCATAGCTCTCACCCTCGACAAAAGCCCGAACCGTCTGGCGATCGTTAGCGCCCATCGCTACTTGCGCCACATAGATGTTTCCGTAGGTCATGGCGATCCTGCCCAGGTCTTTCTTGGGTAAGGGCTTGCCACCAGCCGCAAACTTGGCGACTGCCGCCCGCGGCGTGGCTTTCGACATCTGCCCCCCGGTATTGGAGTATACCTGCGTGTCAAGGACCAGCACGTTCACGTTCCTACCCGATGCTAGTACATGGTCCAGACCGCCATAGCCGATGTCGTATGCCCAGCCATCGCCTCCGACGATCCACACTGAGCGTTTGACGAGCATATCTGCCAGGCTGCGCAGTTGTGCCGCCTGGGGGCCGTCCATCTCCGAGAGCTTCTCCTTTAGTTCCGCTACTCGGGCCCGCTGGTCAGCGATGTCTGCTTCTGTCACCTGCTCGGCCTGCAGTAGGCCGTCGGCCAGTTCTGGGCCGATGGCGTCCCGCAGTTCATGGACCAACTCACGGGCGTATTCGGTCTGTTTGTCAATAGTCAGCCGGAACCCAAACCCGAACTCGGCATTATCCTCAAAGAGGCTATTGGACCAGGTCGGCCCTCGCCCGTTCCGGTCGATCGCCCACGGAGTGGTGGGCAGGTTGCCGCCATAGATCGAAGAGCAGCCGGTTGCGTTGGAGACCAGCGCCCGGTCGCCAAACAGTTGGCTCAACAGCTTCACATACGGCGTCTCACCACATCCCGCGCACGCACCCGAGTACTCGAACAACGGCTGCAGGAGTTGTGAACCTTTCACAGAGTTGGTCTTGACCTGCGTTCGATCGAACTCGGGAAGGCCTAGGAAGAACTCGTAGTTCTCCCGTTCTTGGAGACGGATCGGCATCTGCGGAGCCATATTGATCGCCTTGCGCTTGGGCTCCGTCCTGTCCTTGGCCGGACAGGCCTCTACACAAAGCCCACAGCCAGTGCAATCCTCCGGAGCGACCTGGATGGTGGCCACCATGTCCGCATACTCTTTGCCTCGCGCCTTGGCCGACTTGAAGGCCTCTGGCGCATCGCTCAACAAGGCTTCATCGTAGATTTTGAAACGGATCGTCGCATGCGGGCAGGCCAGGGCACACTTGGCGCATTGGATGCAGATGTCTGGCTCCCACACCGGAATCTCCAGAGCGATGTTCCGCTTCTCCCACTGGGTAGTTGCTGAGGGATAGGTACCATCTATCGGCAGAGCCGATACGGGGAGCGAGTCTCCCTTGCGGGCCATGATGGAGGCGGTGACGGTTTGGACAAACTCGGGTGCCTCGGGTGGCACCACGGGAGGCATCTCGATCTCACTGGTGATCTCATCCAGAACCTCGACTCGGAAAAGATTGGAGAGTGTCATGTCGACGGCAGCAAAGTTCTTTTTCACCACCGCTTCGCCACGCTTGCCATATGTCTTTTTGATGGCATTCTTGATGGCGGCGATAGCGTCATCTTTGGGCAGCACCCCCGACAGGGCAAAGAAGGCGGTCTGCATGATGGTATTGATCCGGACCCCCATGCCCGTGTCCTTGGCCACGCGGTAGGCGTCGATGACATACACCTTGAGATCCTTCTCAATGATCTGCTCCTGCACCTTGCGCGGTAGTTTGTCCCATACCTCACCGGGACCATAGGGTGCATTCAGGAGGAAAGTTGCGCCGGGTGCCGCGTTCTCCAGCATGTCGAATTTCTCAAGGAAGACGAACTGGTGGCACGCCACAAAATTCGCCGAGCTGATCAAACACGTCTGGCGGATGGGACGCGGGCCAAAGCGTAGGTGAGACACAGTGACAGCGCCGGCCTTCTTCGAGTCGTACTGGAAGTACCCCTGCGCATAGTTGTCCGTGTCCTCACCAATGATCTTGACACTGTTCTTGTTGGCGCCAACCGTGCCATCGGAACCAAGACCGTAAAACATCGCCCGAACCACGTCGTCGGCCTCGATGTTGAAGTTTGGATCGTACTCGATGCTGGTTTGCGTGACATCGTCATAGATCCCCAGCGTGAAGTGGTTCTTGGGTTCCTCCTTGGCCATCTCGTCAAAGAGACCTTTGACCATGGCCGGTGTGAACTCCTTACTCGAGAGCCCGTATCGTCCGCCAACGACCTTGATCGCTTTGCCTGCTTCAGCCAGTGCCGTCAGACAATCCTGGTACAGCGGCTCGCCGGCACTGCCTGGTTCTTTGGTCCGGTCCAGCGCGGCGACGATCTCGATTGTCTCTGGCAGTGCCTGGACAAAATGCTCAACGCTGAAAGGCCGGTAAAGGCGGACCTTCAGCAGTCCAACCTTTTCGCCTTGGTCCACTAGATAGTCGACAGTGGCCTCGGCCACTTCTGCTCCCGAACCCATCATGACAATCACACGGTTGGCATCAGGTGCGCCGACATACTCAAAGAGTTGGTATTGACGACCGGTGCGCTCCGCAAATTTGGTCATGGCTCGCTGGACAATGTCAGGTGTCTCCAGGTAGAATGGGTTGACGGTTTCGCGAGCTTGGAAGAACACGTCAGGGTTCTGGGCGGTACCCCGGATGAAGGGGCGCTCGGGGCTGAATCCGCGGTTGCGATGCTTCAGGACCAGGTCGTCATCGATCATGAATTTAATGTCATCGCGAGTTAGTTGTTGGACCTTGTTGATCTCGTGGCTGGTGCGAAAGCCGTCGAAGAAGTGGACAATGGGAACGCGGGCTTCCAGGGTTGCTGCTTGGGCGATCAAGGCCAGGTCCTGGACCTCCTGAGGTGAGTTACTGGACAACAACGCCCATCCTGTGGCGCGTGTGGCCATGACGTCACTGTGATCGCCAAAAATGGACAAGGCCTGGCAGGCAACACTACGCGCCGAAACGTGAAACACCGTAGGGGTTAGCTCGCCTGCAATCTTGTACATGTTTGGGATCATCAGCAGCAGACCTTGGGAAGCGGTGAACGTCGTCGTCAGAGCCCCAGTCTGCAGCGCTCCGTGGACGGCGCCTGCGGCGCCACCCTCGGCCTGCATCTCTACGACCAAGGGAACGGTTCCCCAGATGTTGGTCTGCCCCTCGGCCGAGTAGGCATCCGCGTGCTCACCCATTGGGCTTGAGGGCGTAATTGGGTAGATGGCAATGACTTCGTTGATCTTGTGCGCAACATAGGCTGCGGCTTCATTGCCATCTATGGTTACCATCTTTCTTTCTGCCATTGAAACCCCCTGATTTGGTATGTGCATTGTGAATCAGTGTGACCATAGTGTAGTGACCTGATGCTACTAGAGACCGTACTCGCGAAAAAAACGCCAGGCCGGTGAGCCTGGCGTTTCCTGCACCGCTTTTTGTATCCTCATGCTTGTCTAGGCAGTTTCTGCTTCGAAACCAAGCCACGCTCAGAGTAGAAAAATTATAGCACAGCGATTCTGCTTTGTCAAAGGGTGATGGACCCTAGACACTCGGCTGGGCCAACCTACCACCGGCCTCGCTTGTTGCGTCGTTCGTAGACACGCTGGCACTTCAGGCACAGAGTCGCCTGCGGCAGAATCTCCAAACGGGCGCGGTCAATGCGGTCACCGCAGCTTTCGCAGATACCGTAGGTACCCTTCTTGGCCATCTCCAGTGCATGGTCGAGAGACTCTAACTTGCGTTTCAGACTGTGCACCAGAGCCAACACCTTTTCCCGCTCGTAGGCATCGGTATCTCCCTCATCAGCACTTGGTTCAGCCAGCGCCCGCAGCTCACTGTTCAATCGCTCAAGTTTTTCGACTGTCTCCTGGCGTTCTTGCTGTAACCTTGCAGTGTTGGACTCAGCATGTGTTGTCACGGCAGTCATTGCTGTCCTCCCGGATGTCTGAGACTGAATGGTTTGGGAACTGAGTTGATGCAGGACTATACCACACTTTGGCGCTGCCGTCAAAAGCTGAGAGGTGGCTTTGCACAGTTGTTTGGCGGATGGTTGGTCGTCAGCTACGGGACGATTCTGTAGCTGGTCCCTTCGCCTCCTTTTGGTGATCGATGATCATCAAGGCCCAGCCTTGATCCAGGGGCAAGTAGGCCGCCACGCACCAGTGGCATCAGCAGTCGAAGTGAAGTTGGGTGGGATTGCCCTCAATTCCGCAGCAAGTCCAGGAGCAACCAGGTGGCAGCCGGGATGGTCAAGTTGTCCAGCCCCCAGGGCGTGAGGGCCTCGACCAGCGTGCAGACCACTGCGATGGCCCCACCATAGATCAGGGCTAGCAGCCAGTTTATGAGTGGCTTGCCCAGCAGGTATGGCATGATGAATAGCGCCAGGGAGGTCGTGATCCAGCTCCAAAACAGCATGGCGACCGATCCTTCCACGGAGCGGGATCGCCCGGCGATGGTATAGCGGTAGTGGCCGTACCGCTTTCCTACCAGACCTGCCATAGCATCCCCCCAGGTTAGGGGCATCAGACTGGCCACCATGAGGACTGGCTGGCTCCAGAAGCAATAGATGAGCACTGCAAACGATAGAGGGAAGTAGACGGTACCCAGATTGCCTCTGTCGCCGCCTTCCATTGCCTGGAAGGTGCCGCGCCAATAGGAAAGTGCATTGATGACGATGAAGGAGATCGGCGGGATGAGGGCCAGGTACCAAGTCTCGAACAGGAACACTGTGCCCACGACCCACATGCCCACGCCAATATGGATGAACTTGCGCGTGAATTCCTGGGGACGCTTGCCCAGCCGCCGCAATAGTTCGGCTACACCGATAACCGAGAAAACATAAGCGTACGACACGATGAGCGCTGTATAGTCTGGCTTCCAGGTCATGAACTAGGTTCCTTGTGTTTTGAGTTGCTGTACCGCCATGGCGACCTGTGCGCCAACCTTGGCGTTGTTTTCCAGCAAGGCCACATTGGCCTTCAAGCTTGCGCCCTGGGTCTGATCCACGATCCAATCCAGCAAGAATGGTGTGGTGGCGCTGCCGGTTATGCCTTCCTTCTGTGCCATCTGCAGTGCTGCCGTGATGCTCGCTTCCAGGTACTCATTGGACAGGGCGGCTGATGCTGGGACAGGCACAGTCACGAGTAGACCACCGCCCAAGCCCAGCTGGCGCTGGCTGTGCACCAGGTTCGCCACCTGGTCTGGGGTGTCCGCCCGGACGTCAACCTTGTGACCGCTGCTTCGGGAGTAGAAGGCTGGAAACTCGTCTGTACCAAAGCCAACAATGGGGACGCCGGCTGTCTCCAGCCACTCCAGAGTTGCTCGCAGGTTCAGGATAGACTTGGCGCCAGAACATACAACCGTGACTGGCACCTGAGCCAAAGTCGGCAGGTCATTGGAGATGTCAAAGGGGGGATCCCGGTGTACGCCACCGATGCCACCAGTGGCAAAGACCTCGATCCCTGCCCAGGCGGCAATGGTCGCTGTGGCGGCAACAGTTGTTGCCCCATCCCCTTTCTCGGCGACCAAAATGGGTAGATCCCGCCGGCTGGCTTTCCGGATGTTGGAGTCTCGGGCCAGATGTTCCAGTTCATCCGCGGAAAGGCCAACTCGCAGCTGTCCTTGTAGCACTGCAATCGTGGCCGGCACGGCTTGATTCTCCCGCACGATGGCTTCCATCCGGCGTGCTGTGTCCAGGTTGGTGGGGTAGGGCAAGCCATGGGCAATGACAGTCGATTCCAGGGCGACGATGGGTAGGTTACTGTCCTGGGCAGCTTGGATCTCGCTGCTCAGGTGCATGGGTCGTGTCATATGCTCTCGGTCAGAACCTCAGTTGATCGTATAGGCGCTCAAGGCTCAAGGTTGGGCAAACCGTCTCGCGACTATGCAGTGTGAGTGCGGCTGCCGATGCTCCCAGCCGGACAGCCTCGTCAGTGGGGAACTCGTTCAGCAAGCCGAACACCACGCCGGCTGTCAAGGCGTCCCCGGCGCCTGTGAGATCTACGACCTCGACCTCAATGGCTGGTACGTGTCCGCTTTCGTGCGAGGTGGCATAGACGAGCCCTGTGGCACCCAAGGTGACGATGGCCAGGCGGGCGCCCAAACCAGCCAATCTCTGGGCTGCGTCCAACGCGCTCTCCCGGTCGGTGACCTGCACCCCGCATAGGGCTTCGGCCTCAGCGGCGTTGGGCGCGACTAGTGCCAGCTGGCAGAGGTAGGGCTTGAGGCGTGGCGCTAGTGTTGCTGTCGTTGGATCGGCGCAGATCGGCACGTCGTATTTTTCGGCTTGGGCAAAGATGGTGCGCAGCGTGGAAGGTGACAGATTGGCGTCGACGACTACCATCTGGGCGTCACGAAAGAGAGCACGACGATGGTAGATGTACACCGGCGTAATCACTTCGCGGTTGATGGACATATCGTCGACCGACATGACCGTATTGCCCGTCTCGTCCAGAACGGCGAGATAGGCGGCCGTGCGGTGCTCATGAGCCACGATGACGTGGCTCATGTCGATCCCGCACTCGTCCGCCTGGTTGAGAATACGGCGTCCGGATCCGTCGTCACCTACGGCTGACACCAGAACCACGGTCTCTCCCAACCGTACCAGGTTCTCGGCGACATTGCGACCGACTCCACCAACGCTGACACGGATAGCGCCCGGAGTCGAAGTACCGCGTTGGAATGGCTGGTCAGCGCGACCCTTCGTGTCGATGCTCGCCGCGCCGATGACAAGTATATGGCTCATGGTCTCACTCGGCTTCCTCCAGCTTGGGCAGGGGGATCGCTTCCGGCGGATCAATGACCGATACGTCCCGTCTGACGACTTGTACGAGCCGGTAGTCATCGGTTTCGCTCAGTTCCGTGGGCCAGCCCCAGAGGTCTGCTGTTAGTTCGTAGTGGCTCAGTCCCCGGAGCCGCAGGTGAACCGTATCCCCGTCCTGGCGCATTGCCTTCTCCACGTCGTCGGCCAAGACAGCGATCTGGATGCGCATTCCACCATCGTCGGTGCGCTCCATCGCCTCGATCTGAACCTCCATGGCGGGCCGGTTCTCCCAAATCTCCCATGAATCCCTGGCTTCGCCTGGTGCCTGGTTTGTGAACTTGACGTGGACGTTTTCCTGACCCTCTGGCAATAGCCAGCTTGCCGAGGACAAGTCTTCAGGTGGCATAGACCGGTAGAACTCCCGGATCTGCTCCTGAGTGATTTCGAATTGGTCCTGATCATGCTCAAAGCGCTCGTAGCGGCGTTGGGTCCCCCAATTCCGCTCCTTTTGCCCCGAACGCAGCAGGAATTCCGCCTCGCGACGGAGGACTCGGGCCAGCCGGCTGCGATCGGCAAAGATCGGACGGGGTAGCCGCCGATTCAACCAGCTCGCAAAGCTCAAGTCGGCTGCCAAGCCGAATCCCAGGCCGTAGAGACCCAGTGCAATCCCCAGCAGTACTGGAGCCAGCCGGTTTCCCAGGTCTAAGGCCGTGCCCTGGGGCTGCACCGCCATCTCCTGGTTTTGGCTCGGCGCCAGCAGCGCCGAGACCGGCCACACCGCAGCCGAAGCCGCTGATAGAAGCCAAGGCTCCGTCATGCTTGACGGAAGCGCGCCCTTTCCATCTGGCGGTGGGGTGGCAGTGATGGGCGGATCAGGTTCTGGTTCTCTTTGACGGATGGGAGCTGGCGTGAAGGTGGAAGTGGGACGTGGTGTGAAGGTTGCCGTAGGACCGTTTTGACCTTCCGGCACGGGTGGCAGGTCTGAGGCGGCGGCTGCGGGCGTAGCGGATACGGGGCCAGGCAGCAAGGCAGCTACTGGCAGCAAGAGAGTACCCAAAAGGAAGCTCACGACGACCAAGCTTCGCACTGGGGGCCTCCAACGAGCCATCTGCTTCCGGAGCCACTCGTACTCGCGGATGCTCCAACGCCAGCCGAAAGCGAGCAAGTAGAAGGCGGTGCATAGACTCACAGCCAGCAGAGCTCCCAAGAACCAGAAGAGACCGCTTTGCACTGCAAAGAAGGCCGCGGTCAGCATGAGCAACGCGGCTCCCAGCACCACAATCCAGAAGATATGGGCCCAGACTGTGCTGTCGAAAAAGTCAAGCCATTGTCCCAGTCCAGACCGCTGCTGTAGCCGCTGCCACTCCGTGTTGTCTGCCCCACACCGTGGACAATACTGGGTGTCCAGCGGGATCGGTTGTTTGCACGAAACGCATTCCATCTCTACCCGCCTTTGGCATCGGGGCGGCTCTGGACAGATGCCGGATCCACCTTCTTCCTAGACTGGTATGCCGGGAGCGCTCCGGCACCAGATCCTTGCATCTCCAATCCCGTCCTCAGAAATCCTTCTATGAGCCACCTGCGAATGCCGATGTTCGAGCGCTCTGCAAAGGAGTAGCCCAAAAAAACTGTGGTGCATCTTGACACGAATTGCAGTCCGAACACAGAAGCGGTAAACGAGGGCAATCTGTCTAGCTCCGTGGGCCGGCCTGTTCGCCGGGGTTGTCGTCGGATGCGTCCTCTGATGATTTGTCGCTGCCGGCTGAAAGCAGGCCCTTGTCTCGTCGCCCAGATACCGCGGCCAGGTACCGCATTGCTTCCTCCAGCCCGACTCTTGTCGCCAGGTTCTCGGCGATCTGAGAGATTGTGCGCTCGTCAATCTCGGGGTGCTCGTCGCGGCTATAGAGGACGTTTAAGATCTGCCGGAACATTTCGGCTCGGGCTTGTGCTTCGGCGTCTCCCTCCAGCCGGCGGGCCCATGCCTTGACCTGTGCCTCCGCTCGGGCGCTATCCAATCGCAATTCGGCTGCCCTTCGTCTGGCTTCAGCCTCGGCCTGGATCCGTTCTGCCTCAACTTCACTCTCCGCTCGGCGTTTTTCCCGGATGGCCTGGCTCTCCCCAGCCGCTTTGGACTCAAGGGCCAATCGCTCGGCGTTGGCCAATTGGATATGCTTCTCCGTCTCGGCCATCAACCGCGTGAGTTCGGCTTGCCCATCTGCCCTGGCTTCTCGGATGGTAATCTCTTCCTGTGCTTGCCACCTGGTGAGATCCGCATCCCGGCTGCCTTCGGCGTCAATGATTTGCCTCCGGCTTGCGTAGCGCGCCGCCCACATTTCGAGCAGCCTGTCCTTGACATCTTCTGGGGCCTCAAAGCTCTTGATCGAAAATGTGGATAGCGTTGCACCCCATGTGTGAAGGATGGTGCCTGTGTTGTCCCGCACCTGTTCTTCGATGGTGTTGATGACCGGGGCATCTTGCTTGAGTTGGTCATCCTCTAAGCGGTACAGATCCTCGAGGCGGTACTGGCGCATGATCTTTCGTAGTTGGGTCTCGGTTGCCCCTTGGCTGGACAGTCTCCAACCACCGGCCGTCGTATTGTAAACCGCCCGGTAGATGGTGCGCCGATAAACCGCATAGTCGCCGTCGATGATCCCGGTGAATTTCCGGCCTTCGCGGCTCTCACCAGGTGCCTCTACTCGCCGCGCAGTCTCCCATTGTGGCTCGATTTGGAAGCCGACGCCACAGTGGAAAGTGAGCGGCACATTGTCTTTGGTTAGGACGTTTTCAGCCGTGAAGTTGAGCCATTGCTTCCGCAGATCGACAATGCCCTTGACCATTTCGAAGCGTTCGGTCCGGTATGCGCCTGGGCCTTCGATGCGCGTGATCTCACCGCCGCGCTCAAATACCACTGCATTGTAAGGTTTGATCACGGCCATACCTGGCCCACCTAACCGGGGCAGCAGCCCACTGGGTTTTGACTGCTTTATCTCACCCTCATCGACCACAAAGTAGGCAGCGGTGGTATTGAGCATGGTGCCAGCCAGCATTCGCATCGCCTGCCAGCGGCTGATGTCGTACACGTCCGGCATCTGCAGGATCCACTCGCTGCTCACCCATGCCAGCAAGAGAATGGGACCGAGCAGCACAAGGGCGCTGAGCAAGACAGCGGTCACGATCGACACAATGACGCGAGCCGCCTGCCCGCCAATCAGAAAGTTGAGCAGACCTGCATCTTCAATGGCTGCACTGCGATACGGATCGTTCAAGAAGAGGAAAAATGCTGTTGCCAATAGGGTGGTGAGGACTATGTATACGAAAAGGAAACGAACCAACCGGCGGCTTCGGGGCGCAAACGTCCAAGTCAACGGCAGAAGGAAAAGGATGACAACAATGTGACCGAACCAGATCGACCCGACCCGGTAGGCAATGAGGGCGACCAGGGCAACAAAGAGTAGATAGAGGATCTTGGCCCACGTTGGTATCTGAATTCGGTCATTGCTGTTGGACGCTTGCATGGTTTGTGCCAACCCCTTTCGGTAGGTGTCAAGCTGTCTCTACGTCGTGCAAGCGAGTGGTGGATCAAGCAGGAACTGCGTATACTATACCACAGATTGGCAGGGACGCAACAACAAACCCGGCCTCGTATTGAGTGCCCGCTTGGTGATACATTCTACCCCAACACGAGCCAATTTGCAAGGAAGTGAGGAGAGGGCAAAATGAACAAGAAGCAACATTCTGAATGACTTGATTCGGGCTATTGACATCCGTGCTTCCGTGAGGTATAATGGAGTTGTAGCAGCAGCACAGACAGCGCAGCGTACAGTACCCTCGCAGAACACAGTAACCTCACTGGAATCCATGTTTTCGGCGGCAGGGGGCAGCTTCTTCACGGCATTGCCATTGTGCCCCTTGCACCGCAGCCACCCATCATGTTCCGACACGAAATCAGTTGGTCAAGCAGATTGAAATGCAGTCATAGCGTGGGATTGCGAATGTCAACGCGGGCTTTGTCGGACCTATGGTTCACGGTTCAATCCGGTTTGTTGCTGAATGGCAAACGTATCAGATCTTGTCATTAGGTGAGTGAAAGTTCGTGTGCTCAACTGACAAGAGGTGTAGCTGCATGTCACCGGTGGGGCATGCGGCTATTGGAAGCTGTACCTTGGAGTGAAGGAGGATCCAGTCATGTCGAAAGTCTTCGGTATGCACATGATCGCGCTCAAGCCAGGAGTGAAAGCTGAGGATTTCGAGAGGTTTGTGACAGAAGAGGTGTATCCACTCCCCTCACCTGAAGGTTCGGAAAGCTATCTCCTAAGGGGTGACCGGGGTGATAGAGAAGGTAAGTATCTGGTGATGTACGAGTTTGAGAGCGTCGAAGCTCGCGACCGATTTTTTCCCTCTCCAGGTGAGATGTCAAAGGAAGCTCAACAGGTCTTTGAGCCCTGGGCAGCAGCCATGGAAAAGTGGGCAACTCTCGCGACTCCCATGGATAGTATCTATACCGACTACGTTTCGGTGGGCAAATAGGCGTTCTCGTGTCATTGAGCCCCGCCGGCGCTGGACGACGGGGCCTTGGCGCCATCGATATGGCCCAGCCTCTCTCTGCCATAGCTTGGGGGAGGGTGAAGGATCAGTGCTCGTTCAAGCTGCTCCCTTACGTGAGAGTGAAAGGAGTGAAGAATGGACATCAATGAGTGTATCGAGTTCGCGACTGAGAACCCTGTCTGCTATCTGGCCACGACAGACGGTGATCAACCGCGGGTGAGAACTTTCTATCTGTGGTACGCTGACGAAAGCGGATTCTACTTTGTACCGCTGGCTGAAAAGGAGGTTACCAGGCAATTGCAGGAGAATCCCAAGGTTGAGGTGTGCTTCTTCAACAATGGGGCAGGCCCGGAGGATTGGAAACATATGAGAGTAACAGGCGAGATCGAGTTTCTGGAGGACGAAGAGAATCTGGACAAAGCCTATCAGAATAGATCCTGGCTTGACGCTCTCGTAGGGTTTTCGGTAAGACCGATTGTTCGACCTTGCCGCATATTCACGGGCGAAGCACACTTCTGGACCTTGGCAGACGATTCAAAGGAGCCGATCAGATTCTGACACGACCAAGCAGTGCTATAGCCGTAGGGGTTCACCTTCCCGCAACCTATGAAAAAAAGTCAGCTGTGTGTTGAGCTAACACTAGTTGGCAGTCATCTTACAGACTCGATGACATAGATCTGTTCGCGTATGGGCTGGGTTCATGCTCCAAACGTGAGATACCGCCAAGCAACTGGCGCAACAGAATATCTCCATGCCTACAGAGTGCCACAGAATCCAGATCTGGCTGGCCGTGCCAATGGCCTTGTTGGATGCGGCATCCAGGACAACATCTGCCTACACGGACACGTGAAAGTCTCTGAGGATTGAGCCCCCTACAAACTCGCGCAAGATCGAGTTGTCCGGCACCAGGGTAGGCGCCAACGGTTCAAACCATTCGAGAAAGGCCATGAGTCGTTTCGCTTCCACGTGGGTCCGGGTAAAGGGCTTGACCTGAAGCAGCAGGGGCTTTGCCAACGGTTTCAGCACGGCAAGCTCATAGACAAGCGCTGAGTTGAACATAACATCGGCATGTTCTTGAAAGGGAAAGATCCATCGCTTTTCGCCGCGGCGCACGCTCTCCCAACGATCGATCGTTTGTTGAGCCGTGTATCCTCGATAGGCGGCATCCCGTAAGATCCGGCGGAGCAGGCGGGTGTCAGTCGTCGGGACACGGTTGTGCTTATCTATGTTGAGCTGGGTCAGGGCTGAGGTGTAGACCCGGTAGGTTACGCCAGGTGGTATGTCCGGTACTAGTTTGGGATTCATCCCGTGGATGCCTTCAACGATGACGATGTGGTCGGGTCTCAGGCGAACGGACTGGCCCACCTCCCGCAGGCCAGTCCGAAAGTTGTAGCGCGGCAAAGTGACTTCCATGCCATCCAGCAACTGTAGCAGGTGCTCGTTGAACAACTGGACGTCGACTGCATCAAGGGATTCGAAATCGTAATTTCCGTTCGCGTCCCGGGGTGTCTTCTGCCGTTCCAAAAAGTAGTTGTCCAGTTCCAGGGCAAAAGGCCGCAGTCCATTGGCCAACAGCTGGATGCTCAGTCGTTTGGAGAATGTGGTCTTGCCCGAACACGACGGACCCGCGATCAGCACCAAGCGGCATTCTCCCTGGCGGGAGGCGATCTCTTGCGCTATGCGGGCGACTCTTTGTTCGTGCAGCGCCTCGGCCACGAGGATGATCTCGCGTACCTGTTCTCCGGCAATGGCATCATTGAGACAGCCGACGTCGCGTATGCCCATCAGCTCCATCCAATGGCCATACTCACGGAAGACACTCAAGAGCTTGGGGTAATCGAGGACCGGCTGCAACTGCATCGGCGGCTGGCTGCGGGGAAATCGAAGGATGAACCCCATCGGGTAGTTCCGCAAGTCAAATACCTGCAGATACTGGGTGGAGGGGACCATGTAGCCGTGAAAATAGTCGCGAAAGCCACGCAGTTGGTACAGCGTCAGGTAGCCCTTGCTCCTGCGAGAGAGAAGCCGCACCTTGTCGTCGTCGCCCCGGGCTTTGAACAGGGCAATCGCATCATTCAAGGGGACCCGGGCCTTGAGGATGGGTTCATCGTCCGCGACGATTTCCCACATTCGGGCTTCGACCTGGCGCAGTTCCTCCTCTGAAAAGGCTTCCCGGCCTTGGATCTGGCAGAAGTAGCCGCCGAATGTGAGCGAGTGGTCGACGTATACTGTGGCGTCGGGGAATAGCTCATGGACGGCGGTCACCAGCAGAAAGGCCAGCGAGCGGCGATAGATCCGGAAGCCGTCGCTGTGCGCCATAGTGATAGGTGTCACTTCGATGTCGGCTTCCACCCGGTACGTCAGTTCCCGTAGTTCACCGTTGACCAATGCCGCAACAGTTGGCACTTGGGCATCGGGCTCGGCGATTTGGAGGAACTCCTCCAGGGGCGTACCTACCGGTCCTTCAAATACCCGGCCATCTGCCAGCCATACCTGCGCGGTGTCGCGTGGTTCAGCCTCGTGAATAGGAGATAGCTCCCTGCCTTTCACTCCTGACTTCTGAGTGATTGCATTGGGTGTGCTTTTCGTCACTTGCTCTGTCATTTCGTCTTGTCCTGCATCAGCCAGCGGGCCACGATCAGAAACAGCACCGATATGAGTGTGCCCTCTACGACCCGAACCTCACCGATGGTCCACGGGATGAAGTTCAGCATCTGACCCGCTACCTGGCCTGCGGCAAATCCGATCACGGCTGCTAGCCACAGAAACAGCAGATCGCGAAGGGTACGCCCCTTGAGCAGGTGGAACACGACGGCATAGACAGAAGCCAGGATGAGGGAGAGAAAGATGGCCGGTGTTTGTATCATTCCCCACTTCCCATGATGATGCCGCCCCCCAGCACTCGGTCCTGTTGATAGGCGACAACCGCTTGACCTGGGGTAATATCGCGCAATGGAGAGGCGAATTCAACTCGGGCATGTCGGTCGGCCAGAGGGATCCAAGTCCCCTCGGTGAGCGAGGCCCTGTAGCGAATCTTGACCTGCACGTGCACTGGCTGCTCTGGTTGGCGGTCGCTGATGTAGCTCACCTGTGCTGCGGTCAGCGAGCTCTGCCCTAGTTCGCGGGCAGGACCGACGATGAGCGCGTTGTTGGCTGTGTCCAGGCGAGTCACATAGAGCGCTTCGGGAGCGGCGATGCCCAAGCCCCGTCGCTGGCCGATGGTATAGAAGGGCAACCCGCTGTGTTCGCCAAGTTCGCGACCCGTGCCATCTAGGATGGGGCCCGGTTGTACCGCCTCCGGGGCATACTGGCGCAAGAACCGGCGATAGTCGCCATCCATAACAAAACACAGGTCCATGCTCTCTTCCTTATCCGCCACAGCCAGCCCCCGTGCCCGGGCCATACTCCGGATCTGTTCCTTTGTAAACTCCCCTAGCGGAAACAAGACATGGTTCAGTTCATCCTGACCCAGCATGTAGAGCACATACGATTGGTCTTTGCTGGGATCAAGGCCCATGCGCAGATGAAGTTGGCCTTCTTCTTGCTCTATGCGGGCGTAATGCCCAGTCGCCAACTTGTCGGCGTTTGAGGCCTGCGCATGTCGCAGCAGCTGTCCGAAGCGAATGTGCCTATTGCAGGCCAGGCAGGGATTGGGCGTGCGCCCTTGGCTGTACTCGCGCAAAAAGTAGTCCACGACACAGCGCTTGAACTCCTGTCCGTAATCGACAACGTGGAAAGGGATGCCCAGCTGTGCTGCCACCTGTCGCGCGTCATCGACCGCTTCCGGGGCGCAGCACCGGTTTTCGCGCTCAGCCCAGAGGCGCATCATCACCCCGACCACCTCGTAGCCCTGCTCCACCAGCAAGGCCGCCGCCACCGAGCTATCAACGCCTCCGCTCATGGCGACGACCACGCGCCGGCCATTCGTCACCAACTCGTCTCCTTCAGGTTGGACCAATCGCCCACCTTGCAGAACACAATGGCGCTGCTAAATCCCTGCCCCCGGTAGTTGACCCCCTTGTACGAAAAGTCGAACTCTTCCGTTTGCGGGTTGCCGAGGTTGTGCTCACGAGCGTATTTGGCGAAGGCAGCCTCTGGATTGTAGGGGATGCCTGCTGCATTCCAGGCGGCCTCACGCACAATGCTTTCCGGCAGGTTAGCAGCGGGGTCGTACAGGCGTATCAACAGCTCATGTACAGGAAAGCCCCGTGGATCGGTCTTGCCCACTGTGGAGATGTCGGCGTGGGTGACTATCCACTCTCGCTTGATACCATACTTGGCCACCAAATAGCCCGTCAAATCGACCATGGCTTCGAACTGCTCGGCTGGATAGGGATCGAGGCCATCGTTCTTGTTGACCATCTCAATCCCAATGGAAAAGTCGTTAAAGTCCGTTCTGCCTTGATAGCTACTGGCTCCGGCATGTTGAGCTCGTTGTTCCTCTTCCACCATCTGGTAGACAGCACCGGTTTTAGCGACAACGTAGTGAGCCGACACGCCGCTGTCGGGATTGGAGAACCAGCCCAGTGTCGCCGCCAAGCTCCCCACCGTCGCATGCAGGACGACACAGTCGATCAGGACCTGTGCCGGCCGGGTCCCGAAATTGGCACTGGCGGCTGGACGCCAAATGGCGGTGGGATAATCCGGCTTCATCGCACGGGCTTCCTTTCCGGTTCGGGCGCAAAAAGAACGGACTCGAGCTCTCGTAGGCGATCGGTCCCCTTCATTTCCGTGGCGAACAATGGTAACTGCGTGATGTGTATGGTGTGACCATACTCTTCTGACAGCAACTGAAGGTAGGGGCGCTGCATAGCCTGTCGCTGCCTCATAAAGTCCGAATCCGCCTGGAAGATGACGTTGTTCACGATCATATGCTGGATGTCGAGACCAAACTGGGCAAACTCGCCCACGAGCCTGCGAGCCTGGTAGACGCCCAGGGCTTCTGGAATCGTGACAAGGACAAACTCGGCATTGGCCGGATCCTTGAAGAAACCTGTGATCTCCTCCGATAGCTCTCGCCAACTGTCGATGAGCTCCAAAAAAGGCACCTTGCTCAGCTGTAATTTGTCGCGCACCCCTAGGTACATCTTGGGCGCTATCTTCAGGTGGCTCAAGAACTTGTGCGGAAGTTCCAGCAAACGTAGGGTGTCGCCGGCGGGAGCGGTGTCCCAAACGACCATCTCATATCGGCCATCACGTATCCGTTCTAGTATAAAGTCCAGCAGAAATTCCTCTTGAATACCAGGTGCCATGGCTACATAGTCGACGATTTCGTCGTACGGCATATCCACAAAAACCTGGGATGCCTCATAGATCTCCGGGCCGAACTTGACCTTCCAACGGCGCATAACTTCGTCGGGATCGATTTCTAACCCCCACAGATTGGGCACACCCGGGATCGGGGTCTCTGTGGCGCCGATGTCAGTCTCAAAGATGTCAGACAGGGACGGCGTCAGGTCGCTGGAGATGATCAGCGTCTGCAGGTCCTGAGAGGCAAAGTGCAGCGCTGTCGTGGACGAGGTCGTGGTCTTGCCCACGCCCCCCTTCCCGCCGAACATAATCACGCGTTTCTGGATTTGATCTAGGTCTGCAAGGGTCATGATTCCTTTTTGCTCGTCGCGAATTGGTTGTCTCGGCTGCTGTCAGGCATAGGGCCCGATTCACCTTGGTGCGTTGCTTGCACGTCTTGCCCCGAGTATACCACAAGGAACATCCTTTGTCTACAAATTCATGCCCTGCATGTAGGGCCAGCTCATTTGTCTCAGACCAGTGAGCGGCGGCGTCCTGAGCCCGTCGAAGCAGCCGCCGCGAGCACCCTTCGACATGCCCCTCGACAGGCTCGGAGGGCGCCTCTGGGTGCTCACCCCGGCAGATCGTCATGACGATGTCTACTCGTCAAGTCCAAATGAGATGGCCCCGGCCCTGCATGCTTGGGCGCCGCAGCGTACGCGCCTCTTGCCCGGACACGCTTTTGCCGGTCACCTTGAAGGGTGCTATAATCGGAGCGCCGCAGTGGATCAGGTCGGCTCACGCGCGAGCCCCTGACTGTTATCCAACTCTGCCAGACTGCGGCGCGAAAGAGGGTAGGAGATGTCTGTGCGCAAGGACAGCCTGGTCCTGTACAAGACCCGTCCGGCCCGGGTGGCTAGGGTCGGAAAGAAGCTGCAGATCGAGCTGGAGGACGGCGAGACGCTCAAGGTGCGCCTCAAGGATGTTGAGCCGCTGCATCCCGGGCCACTGCACAGTCTCGATGAGCTTCAACCCCAGATCGGCGAGGTCAAGACCGCCTGGGAGCTCCTGGCTGGCACCACGACCACCCTCGCCGAATTGGCCGAGTTGGCCTACGGCGCCTTTACCCCCGCGTCCGCCTGGGAAGCCTGGCAGTTGGTGGAGGACGGGCTCTATTTCCGCGGTACGCCGCATCAGGTCCAGGCCTGCACCCCCGAAGAGGTGGCCCAAGAGCAGGCTGATCGCCAGGCCCGCGCAGAGCAAGAACGGGTCAGGGCCGCTTTTCTGAAGCGAGTGCGTGCCCGCAAGGTCCTGCCTGAGGACGGCGAGTACCTGAGAGAGGTCGAGGATCTGGCGCTGGAGCGCGTCCCCAGGAGCCAGCTCCTCCGCGAGCTGGATCGTGCCGAGACGCCCGAGTCTGCCCATGCTCTCTTGCTCGAATTGGGCCATTGGGATCGCACAACCGATCCATACCCGCTGCGGCTGCGCTTGCCCACCAGCGCCCCTGACCTGCAACTACCCGCTCTGCCGGAAGAGGACCGCGTGGACCTCACCCATCTCCCTGCCTTTGCCATCGATGACGAGGGCAACCAGGAGCCCGATGATGCCTTGAGCCTGGATGACGATTGCCTGTGGGTGCACGTCGCTGATGTTGCGGCCCTCGTGCCGCCCGGCAGCCCCGTTGACCTCGAG
>JASFOV010000011.1:0-20686 GCA_050116355.1 Anaerolineae bacterium | reverse complement strand
TGAGTGTGTACGATCAGCTTGGCGTTGACGTGTTCGCCCGCATGCGAGAGACGACACACGCCCGCCAGCCGCGAGTTTGAGTACCGGGCGACAGGCAATGCAAGCGATGAACCAGAACAAAGCTTTCGTATGGCGGTACTGGCAAGCGGTGAGTGGTCGGGGCGATGCCGGCCTCATACGCCAGAGCCTTCATCCTGACGTGGTGTGGCATGGCTTCCAGCCATTGCGCCATCTGCACGGCTCGGACGAGATTTGGTCGCGTTTCTGGCAGCCACTGCTCCAGGCCATTCCGGATCTCACGCGCCGGCCCTACGTTTTCATCGGCGGACAGTTTGAGGACAATGATTGGGTCTGCGGCACGGGCGACTTCCTGGGGACCTTTGCCCGCGACTGGTGTCTCGAGCGATTCACCATTCCCGCCTCGGGCACAACTGTTCATTTCCGCTTTGGCGAGTTCTGCCAGGTCCGGGATGGCAGAATCATAGAGATCCGGATCATCATCGACCTACCCGATCTGCTGCGACAGGCCGGTATCGAGCTCCTGCCGCCCAACTATGGGCGGGACCTGTGGATCCCCGGCCCGCTGGCGGGGGATGGGCTGCTCCTGGAGGAGCAAGAGGCCGCCGAGTCGGAGAAGTCGCTCAGGCTCGTCGAGGCCATGATCTTTGGCGGCCTGAACCGGTACGATGGCCGCAGCCAGGATAGCCAGGGCCTGGAACGCTTCTGGCACCCGCACATGGTCTGGCACGGGCCGGTGGGTATCGGATCCGCCTATGGCCTGGACGAGTTCAAGAGGAACGCGCAGGGCCCCATTGTCCGCGCCTTTCCCGACCGTAAGGGGGTCGGCCACCAGGCGCGCATCGCCGAGGGACGGTTCGCCGCTTCCACCGGCTGGCCTAGCCTGGCCGGCACCCACCGCCAGGAGTACATGGGCTGGCCGCCGACCGAAGAGAGCATTGGCTGGAACATCATGGATTTCTGGAGCCGGGATGGCAACCTGCTGCTGGAAGACTGGGTCCTAATCGATCTGATCGACGCGGCGCGAGAATCGGGCGTTGACCTGCTGGCGAAACTGCCACGGAGCAATAGGGCAATAGAATGAGCAAATACCAAGCAGCAAAGTCCCTGGTACGCACCTACTTTGAGGCCATGGAGAATGCAACGCCAGAAACCGTGGCTGAGGTGTTGAAGAGCTACACGGCAGATGACTACTTGTGGCGTGGTGTATACCCATTTCGTGAACTACGCGGCGCTTCGGTGGTAGCTGAAACCTTCTGGGCACCCCTGATAAACGCACTGCGCCATATGCAACGCCGCCAGGACATTTTCATTGCAGGCACCAACGAAATCGGCGGCGAGCAGTGGGTGATGAGTATGGGCAACTTTATGGGGTTGTTCGATACGGACTGGCTGGGCATCCCGCGCACGCGAAAGATGGCCAATCTGCGCTACGCCGAGTTCAACTGCGTGCAAAACGGCGAGATCACCCAAACCGGCCTCTTTGTGGATATCATCGGCCTCATGATCCAGGCCGGCGTCTACCCGTTGCCGCCGTCAACCGGCGTCTATTTCAACTATCCGGGGCCGCGCACCCACGACGGCTTGCTCCTCGAAGATGCGCCGCAAGAAGAGGGCGTGACCACCCTGGCGCTGGTCAACGAAATGATAGGGGACCTGGACGAGCTCAACAAGAGTGGGTCCATGGGCTGTCCCCCTGAAGTGCTGGAGAGAACGTGGCTCGAAGACATGATCTGGTACGGACCGGCCGGCATCGGGGCGACCTATACCATCCCCCGCTACCAGGAACAGCACCAGCTCCCCTTCCGCAACAACCTGACGGACAAAACCTTCCACGGTCACGTTTGCCGCTTTGCAGAAGGCAACTATGCCTGTTTCTTCGGCTGGCCCAACCTGTCCAACACGCCTCTGGGCGGCTTTCTGGGACTGCCAGGGGGTAAGGTCAACGCTGAGATGCAGGTCGTCGACGTGTACCGCCGTGAGGGTGACAAGCTGGCTGAGAATTGGGTACTCATTGATCTGCCATACTGGCTAAAGCAGCAAGGACTCAACATCCTGGACCGTACGCAGAAGATACTGAACCCGGATCTCTAGTTCTCGGGCCATACTGAAGGGAAATCTGATATGGACGAAATCACACTTGATGGCAAGGGCGACATCGGAAAGATGCTAGCCGGAGGCCAGGAGCGGTCCCAGAGCCTGAAGGGCTTTGACGACGACTATGTCGACATCATCGACTACATTATCCGCTGCACCCACCGGATCTGGGAGGAGCACGGCGTGGGCCTGATTTACAGCCACTATGGCCACAATGTCTCTATCTGGACCACGGACGGGCTGACCTATGGCCGCGAGGCCGTCGTCGAGGGGACGCTGCGCACCCAGGCCGCCTTCCCCGACCTGCGCCTGTACGGCGATGAGGTGATCTGGACCGGCGACGACGAGGCCGGCTTTCACACTTCGCACCGCATCACCTGGATCGCCCACAACACCGGCTACAGCCTCTACGGCCCGCCCACTGGTCGCCGCGTCATCCGGACCGGCATCGCCAACTGCTTTGTCAAGGAGAACCTGATCGTCGAGGAGTGGATCGCCCGCGATGAGTTGGGACTGGTTCTGCAATTGGGGTTTGACTTGCGAAAGGTGATCGAGAACCTAGTCCACCAAGACCGCCTGCTGGGCATCAAGCCCCGTGAGTACGCCCTACCTGAAAGGATCCAGGGCCAGACTACGCCACAGGTGATGCCGCCCAAGGAGAGCGAAGGGTTCGACGTCGAGGATTTCGTACGACGCAGCTTCCACGAGATCTGGAACTGGCGGTTGCTGAACAAGATCGACGATTACTACGGGAAGGACTATCTATGCCACACGACCTGCGGGCGCCATCTCATGGGACGGGCCCCCTTCCGGGCCTTTGTCCTGACGCTGCTAGGCACCTTCCCCGACGCGGTGATGACGGTTGAGCATTTCTACGCCATGGGCAATGAGCACTACGGCTACCGGACCATGACCCGCTGGAACCTGCAGGGCACCCACAAGGGACCGGGGCCCTACGGCGAGCCCACCGGCCGGCCGTTCTACCTGATGGGCATCAGCCATCACACCATCCAGGATGGGAAATTCGTCGAGGAATGGACCTATTTCGACGAGGTGGCGTTGTTGAAGCAGCTTTGGCGGGAGTAGAGAACCAGAAGCCTAGAATCAGTGAATTAGGAATCGGAGAATCATGGCAGAGAACGAAATCCGGGTCGACCACGAGCGTTTGCAAGCCTTTGTGACCGAGATCTTTGAGAAGGCTGGGCTGAAGCCAGCCGACGCAACCTTTCACGCCAAGGCGCTGGTCGACACCAACCTGTGGGGCGTGGACTCGCACGGAGTGCTGCGCGTACCAGCCTATGTCCGGCGCATGCGCTCTGGCGCGGTGAATCCGCGGCCAAACATCCAAATCACGCGCGGCTCGCTGGGCCTGGAGGTGCTGGATGGCGACGATGGGCCCGGCTTCCTCGTGGGCCGCGACGCCATGCTGCGGGCCGTCGAGTTGGCCAAGGCGTACAATCTTGGCGCCGTGGGCGCCATCCACAGCAACCACTTTGGCGCGACGGCCATCTACACCCGGCTGGCGGCCGAGCAAGGCCTGATCGGCCTGGCCATGACCAACGTCGTGCCCAACGTGGTGGCGCCGGGCGGCAGCAAGCCGGTGGTGGGCAACAACCCACTGTCGATCGCCATCCCCACCTACGGCGAGTTCCCCTTTGTGCTCGACATGTCGCTGTCGGCGGTGGCCGGCGGCAAGCTGCTGCTGGCCAGCAAAAAAGGGGAGAAAATCCCGCTTGACTGGGCCACCGACAAGGACGGCCGCCCCACTGACGACCCCGACGAGGCCTTTGCTGGGTTCCTGCTGCCCATGGGTGGCTACAAGGGGCTGGGGCTGGCCTACGCCGTCGACATCCTGTGCGGTGTGATCACCGGCGGGGCCTTCCTGCAGGGCATGAAGGGTATGTACAAGTACCCCAACGATCCGAGCCTGACCGGCCATTTCATGATCGCCCTCAACGTGGAGGCCCTCCTGGGCCGCGAGGAGATGCAGACCCGCATGGCCCAGTTCGCGCAGACCATCAGTTCCTCGCCCATGTGGGACGAGGGGGCCCAGATGCTGCTGCCCGGTGAGATCGAGCACCGCACCGCGCTGAGACGCCGGGCAGAGGGTATCCCCCTGCCGGCCAATCTCTACGAGGAGCTGCTGAGTCTGGGGGATGAATTGGGGGCCGAGAGCCGGCTGTCCGTCTTGAGAGGCCAGTAGTTAGAGTACGATTCATATTCAGTAGAAAAGGAGTCCAAAGATGAGTGAAGAACGTTATCTGTGGTGGCACGAACTACCCATGCCAGAAGTAGTGCGTTTTGCCAAGGAAGTCAGCGACATCGCCATCCTGCCTATCGGGTCTATCGAGCAGCACGGGCCCCACTCGCCCTGCGGCGTGGATACCCTGAACTCGGTGGGTATGGCTGAGCTGATCGCCAAGAAAACCGACGTCATGCTCCTGCCCACGCCGATGTATGGTTCCCATCCCTATCATCACTGGTACATGCCGGGAACGATCCCTCTCAGCTACGATACGCACATCGCGATGCTGGTCGATATCGTGAAAGGGGCCACGGTGTCAGGCTACAACAAGTTCCTCATCCTCTCGGCCCATGGCCAGGTGAGCACCACGCTGGTGGCGGTGCACAAGCTGGGACTGGAGGGTATCTTTACCCTGTCGTTGCATTGGTATGATTTCCTGCGGGACAACAGGGAGGTATTGGACGACTATATGTGGCACGCGGAAGAGGCGGAGACCTCGGTGGGCTTGTACCTCTATCCCGAATACGTGGACATGAGCAAGGCGGACAAGGGCGGCGGCGAGTCGCTGATTGACAGTCGTTTCATTATCGCGCCCGGTCAGCAGCCCCAACCGGGGATGATGTACCACTTTGAGGGGACCTTTGCCCGACCTGAGTACAAGGAGCTGGACAACGGCATCATCGGTGACGCGACCAAGGCCACAAGAGAGAAGGGGGAGATCATGGTCACCCGTGTCGTGGACTATGTGGTCGAGATCATTGAGGACATCAAGGCCCGCTGGCCGGTTGGCGTCAAACCGCCGGTACAGTAGCGGCTGGGCACGTCTGTATACTGGGGGATCTACGCCGCAGTATACAGACCCACATTAGGGACACCAGAGAATGAGACTGAATGACAAGGTAGCCATCATCACCGGCGCGACCAAAGGGATCGGCCTGGCATGCGCCCAGGAGTTCGCCCAAGAGGGAGCCAGAGTTGTACTGGCCGGTCGCACCGAGTCGCTGGGTGAGACCGCGGCTGAGAAGATCCGTGAGACAGGGGGAGAAGCCGTTTTTGTGAGGTGCGATGTCAGTCACAAGGATCAGATAGATGCCCTGGTCGAGGCCACAGTAGAGCACTATGGTCGCATTGACGTCGTTGTCAACAACGCCGGTGTCAACCATAGCGCCAAGTTCTTTGACATCACCGAGGAAGAGTGGGATTGGGTCATGGCCGTCGATCTGAAGGGCACCTTCCTGCTTACCCAGGCCGCGAGCCGGGTGATGGTTGATCAGGGCATCGCCGGTACCATTGTCAACCTATCGTCGGTGATGGCTGTACTGGCCCTGGCTGACCAAGTACCGTACTGTGCCGCCAAAGGTGGGGTCAACCAACTCACCAAGGCTATGGCCTTGGCTCTGTCCGACTATGGCATCCGGGTCAACGCCATCGGCCCTGGTCCAGTGCTCACCGAGTTGATGCAGCGCGTGGTCAACAACCCGGATAAAGAAGCGGAGTTGTTGTCACGCCTGCCCATCGGCCGCATCGCCGCATGTCGGGAGATCGCCCGTGTCGCTGTCTTTCTCGCGTCTGACGATTCCAGCTACTTCACCGGGCAGTGTCTCTATCCCGACGGCGGGCGCATGATCCAGGCCTTTTCGCGCCAGATGGAAAAGTAGTCAAATGCCGCGCGTCAAGCTGCTAGAGCATCCCAGGTACGAGTTCTGCCACACCCTGACGGTGCGCCTCACCGACACGAACTTGGGCGGCCACCTGGCTACGGAGGCGTTGGTTGGGTTGCTCCAGGAAGCGAGGGCACAGGTCCTGCGACAGCTGGGATTTGGCTCATTGCGCCTCGGCAAGGCCAATGTTGGACTGGCTGTTGCCGATCTGGCCGTCAGCTTTCAAAAGGAAAGTGCTATGTTCGACCGGCTGGCGATCGAGAGTCACATTGGCGAGATCGGCCGCCGAAGTTTTCGTTTCTACCACCGGATCACCCACGACGGAGAGTTGGTGGCCCTGGCCGAAGCGGGCGTGGTCTGCTTTGACTACTCGATCCGGCAGCCAGTTCCGATTCCGGAATCGTTTTTGCTAGCCTTGGAGGAGCATGGAGCATGAATGAACCCAAGGTCGGTTTGATGACCTTTGGAGATGCCAGAAAACACGAGTGGGAGAACCTGTTCCGAGGGCTGACCGAGCCCAGGCACAGGCAGATGGCCGAATATCTGAGCGGGCTTGCCGTCGAGTTGCATTCCTTCGATGCGGTGGCTCGCACCAAGGAGCAGATTGACGCTCAGGTGGATGGGCTAAAGGCTGTTGGCGCCGAGGCGTTCGTCGTCCACCTACCCTGTTGGACGGCTCCCAACTTGGTGGTCCGCGGTGTGCAGCGCATGGGCCTGCCGACTGTCCTCGTCTCCAACAAGCATCCCGCCACCCACGGCACCGTGGGCCTGCTGGGCGCAGGCGGCGCCCTGGACCAGATCGGCTATCCGCACCTGCGCGTCCGGGCTGGGTTCGACAGCCCAGCCCTCGCCCAACGGTTGCTGCCCTTCCTCCGCGCAGCTTCGGCTGTACGCCGTCTACGGGGCCAGATCTTTGGACTGTTCGGCGGCCGCTCACTGGGCATCGACACTGGCACCATCGACTCCATGCAGTGGCGCCGGCAATTTGGCGTGGACGTGGAGCACATCGACCAACTGGAGATCATCCGTCGCGCTGAACGCATCGCCGACGAGCCAACCGCCGAGATGGTGCGCTGGCTGGAAACCCACGCCGCCCGCGTCGACTATGACGGGCAGCGCCTGACGTCCGAGCGCCTCGGTTTCCAATCACGCTGTTACCTGGCCACTAGAGAGATCGTTGAGGAGTTGGACCTCGATTTTGTCGCGGTCAAGTGCATGCCCGACCTGTCGACGCACTATGTGCCCCAATGTCTGTCAGCCGCCCTCCTGCCGGGTCCTTACGACGCTCAGGGGGGCAAGGCCCCCGTGCCCATGGCCTGCGAGGCCGACGGCGACGGGGCGCTGACTATGCAGCTCTTGGCCCTGGTCTCGGGCGGCAAGCCGACCTTGTTCGGCGACCTGAGCTACCTGGACGACGCGTCGCGCACCCTGTACATGCCCAACTGCGGTGCCCAGTGCACCTGGTACGCGGCGCGCTCCGATGAGCCGGCCGAGAACCTGGCCCAGGTCGAGCTGCGGCCGTCGTTCCGGCCCGGGGGTGGAGCGACTACCTACTTCAAGGTCGCACCGGGCCCGATGACGCTAGCGCGCCTCTTCCGCCGGGCGGGAGCCTACTTTCTGGCCATCGTGCCCGGGGAGGCGATCGAGCCCTCGCCCGAGGACTACCAAGCTTTTGTCCAGGCGCGGGGCAGCCACCAGTTACCCACCGCCTTTGTCCGCCTTTCGGTGGATTTTGATGAGTTGGTCGAACAGTTTGGCTCCAACCACATCTCGGGGGTGGACGGGACCTACGTCCAAGAGCTGGAGCACGTCTGTCGTTTGCTGGATATCACGCCGATCGTGCTGGGAGAAAGGTCATGAGTCGCCGGGAGTTGTTTCAGGCCACGGTCAACCACCAGGAGCCGGAGCGCGTACTGGTGGACTATGGCAAACACATCGGCTCCTTTCACGCCCACGCGTACGCGCAGCTCAAGCAGCACCTAGGCATCGAGGTCAAGACCCGAATTCTGGACCGCATGGCCCAGAACGTCGTCCTGGATGAGGCCGTCTGCCGGCGGTTGGGCATCGATTTTCGTTGGATCGTACCCCACTGGGTGGGTGTGCACGATGTCGAGATCGACGGTCAGCCCGGCTACGTCGACATGTGGCAGACCCCCCACAAATGGACCGACGTGGGCCAGTACTATGCCATCCACGCCCAACCCCTGGGCCAGGAGACGCTGACGGTGGCAGACATTGAGGCCTTCGCCTGGCCCGATCCCGCCAACCCGGCCATGTTTGCTGGACTGCGTGAGGAAGCGCAGCGCTGGCACGAGACTAGCGACTTTGTGGTCGGGGCCGACGGGATCAAGGCAGGCATCCTGCAGACGGCCTCGCAGATCCGGGGGTACGATAAGCTCTTTGTCGACTTTGCCTTGAATCCCGGCCTGGCCCATGCCCTTCTGGACACAATCTCGGAGATCATCGACGAGATGTACCGCCAGTACATGCGCGCCGTCGGCCCCCATGTGCAAGTGGTGGTCATCACAGACGACCAGGGCACCCAGAACTCGCTCATGGTCTCGCCAAAGATGTTCCGTACCTTTATCAAACCACGCCTGCGCTCCCAGATCGAGGCCATCAAGGGTGAAGCACCGCACGTTAAGGTGCTGATGCACTGCGATGGGGCCATCGTGCGCATCATCGAGGACCTGATCGAGATTGGCGTGGACATCCTCAATCCTATCCAGCCCGTGGTCAAGGATCTGGAGGATACCTTTGCCCTCAAGGAGCAGTTTGGGGACCGCATCTGCTTTCACGGGGGGATCGACGTCCAGCAAGTGTTGCCCAATGCCAGCGTAGATGAGGTAAGGTATGAAGTCGCTCGCCGCCTCTACGACCTGGGGCGCGGCGGCGGCTACATTCTGGCGCCTTGCCACAACATCAACGTCGATATTCCTGTGGAGAACATTGTCGCTCTGTTCGAGGCGGCGCAGGCCTTCGGGCACTATCCGCTGGAAAGGGAAGCTGATGTTTGAAATTCAAGATCTGAATCACGTCAACATCGTCGTCAAAGACGTGGAAGCCGCAAAGCGCTTCTACTGCGATGTGTTGGGCATGGAGGACGTGCCGCGCCATCCAAGCTTTACCTTCCCTGGCGCTTGGCTGCGAAGCGGAGGAGCGGAGATCCACCTGATCCAGGAGGACGTGGCCACCCACGCCCCCGGCGATGCGTCGTTTGCTGTCGCGGCCAGTACCGACAAGGACCTGGCTTTTTCGCGGCATTTTTCCCTGGTTATCGACGATACGGACGCCCTGGTCACGCAACTGGGCAAACACCAGGTGCCTATCGCCTTTGGCCCCGTCGAGCGCCTCGGCGGTCTGGTGCAGACCTATTGCTACGACCTGGACAGGCACCTGATCGAGTTCACCCAATTCCCGAAATGAGAGGGGGCACAGAATGAGTGTATATGCAGGCAAGTACGTACGGATCGATCTCACCACCGGGCAGTGGCGGGAGGAGGAGATTTCGCCGGACCAGATCGAAACTTGGCTCCTCGGCTCGGGGCTGGCCGCCAAGCTGTACTATGACGAGATGGACCCGAGCCTTGACCCGCTGGATCCGGCCAGCCCGCTGCTGATCTTTAACGGCGTCCTGACCGGCACCTTTGCACCGACCGGCTGCCGCACGTCGTTCTGTGGGCGCTCACCCTTGACCGGCATCTGGAACGAGGCCAACCTGGGCAGCTATTGGGGCGCTGAGCTGCGCTTCGCCGGCTACGATGGCCTAGTGATCACCGGTCGCGCCCAGCAGCCGGTCTACCTCTGGATCGACGAGGAGGGCGTCCAGATCCGCGACGCCGCTCACCTGTGGGGCAAGGACTATTTCGAAGCGGCTGATGCCCTGTTGGCCGAGACCAATGACAAGGCCAAGGTGGTGGGCATCGGGCCGGCCGGCGAGAACCTGGTCAAGTTGGCGGGCATCATGAGCGGACCCTCCGACTATGTGCGAGCGGCGGCCCGGGGTGGCATGGGGGCCCTGATGGGCAGCAAGAACCTGAAAGCCGTCGTCGTGCGCGGCACGCAAAAGCCCAAGTACCCCGATGTCAAGGCCTTCCGCGAGGTGGTCAAGGAGCAGAACAAGTACATCCAGGATAACTCGATCGGCATGTCCAAGCTGGGCACGGCCGGTGGGTTTCTGGGCACCGAGCAATACGGCGACCTGCCGATCCGCAACTGGACCCTGGGCAGTTGGGATCAGGCCGAAGAGATCACGGGCGCCACCCTCTACGAAAAGTACCTCACCAAGCACACCCGCTGCCACGCCTGCCCCATCGGCTGCGGCAAGGAGGTAGAGATCCCCGAGGGCAAATACGCCACGCCCCGCGGCGAAGGGGTAGAGTACGAAACGCTGGCCGGGTTTGCCGGGAGCTGCCACATCTCCAATCTGGAGGCTGTTGTCCTGGCCAACTCGCTATGCAACCGCTACGGCCTGGACACCATCTCCACTTCGGCGACGATCGCCTTTGCCATGGAGGCCTTTGAGAACGGTCTGATTGACCTCGACGACACAGGTGGCATCGAACTCCGCTTTGGCGACCCGGACGCCATGCTGGCTATGGTGGAACAGATCGCCTTCCGTCGCGGGCTGGGCGACCTGCTGGCTGGGGGCTCCCGCGAGGCCGCGCGGCGCATCGGTGGGAACGCTGAGCACTATGCCATCCACGTCAAGGGTCTCGAGGTTGCCTTCCACGATCCCCGGGGATTTGTCAGCATGGCCGTTAACTATGCCACGGCCGCGCGTGGCGGCTGCCATCTCGAGGCGGCCAGCTATTGGAACGGCTATGGCGTCCACCTGCCCGATCTGGGCTATCCAGAGACGCTGGACCGACTGCCATCCAGCGCCGAGCAGGCCAGGATGGCCTACGATTGGCAGAACTATGCCGGCATCTACAACCCGCTGGGCCTGTGCAAGTTCATTATCAAGGGCAAGGTGGGTGCCGATCGCCTATCTGCGATCATCAACAGCGCTCTGGGCTGGCAGTGGGGCAAGGACGAGATCCTGACCACCGGCGAGCGCATATTCCAGCTCAAGCGGCTCATCAACCTGCGCCTGGGGATCACCGCCGACGACGATCGGCTGCCCAGCCGCTTTGTCACTGAGCCGCGGCCTACCGGCAGCGCGGCTGGCAACCTGCCCGACATGGAGCTGATGATGCCCATCTACTATGAGCTGCGCGACTGGGATCAGGACGGCGTGCCCAGCCCAGAGCGCCTGGCAGACTTGGGCTTGGACTTGGATTGAGACACGGCCTGCACCTGCCACAAGGAGAACCGAGAAACCAGGAGTTGAGGAGATAGAGATGCTGTACGGATTTGAGTTACCTGGCTACGAGCTGCCGGACGATGTGCTGGGGCCTACCCTAGCCATCAGGAACCGGGTCAAGCGGATGTTGCAAGAAGGCAAAAAGACAGCAGGTGCCTGGCTCCAGATCGCCAGCCCGTTCACGGCCGAGATCCTGGCCCGGGCTGGGTTTGACTGGCTCATCATCGATCTGGAGCACGGCCCTGGCGACATCCTTACGCTGGCCAGCCAATTGCAGGCGATGAATGGCACGGGGGTCACCCCGCTGGTCCGGGCGCCGTGGAACGACTTTGTGACAATCAAGCGCATCTTGGACACGGGCGTTTGTGGCTTGCTGATCCCGTACGTCAATACCGCAGAGGAGGCACAGGCTGCGGTGCGGGCTTGTCGCTATCCACCTCACGGCGTTCGCGGCGTAGCTGGCAGTCCCCGCGCCCAAGGTTATGGCCAGAACGTGCGCGAGTATCTGGCGCGGGCCAACGACGAGATCCTTCTCCTTACGGCTGTGGAGACACCAGCCGCAGTGGCAAATCTCGAAAGCATCCTGGCCGTCGACGGCGTCGACGGGATCTTTATTGGGCCGATGGACCTGGCCACCAACATGGGCTACCTGGGGGATCCGAGCCATGCGCGCGTCCAAGAGGCAATTGCTGAAATCGAGGAAAAGGTCCTCAACACTGGCAAGGTCTTGGCGACGATCTCTGGCAGCTGGGAGCAGGCACAGCGGCTGTACGACAAGGGCTACCAAATGGTCATGCTGATGGCTGATGGCGTATCTCTGGCCAAGCAGGCGGCTGAGAAGGTCGCTCAGTTCCGGGAGGTATATCCTCGAGGCTAGGGGCAGGCGAACCTTGTGTCTGCGGACAGCCTTGGTGAGCAAGTAGATACGGACCCTAGCGTCGTGACTGCGGCTAGACCCGCTTCACTCTTTCTTCCTCCTTTACGACGAGGGGCAGGGCTTTGCTCTGCCCCTCTGGCGTTTCAAGAGCTGGCAGCGTTGAGGCTTTGCATCCCTGGTTATATGCTCTGGGGGAATGCATGCAGCAACGATGCCCTAGGCAGTCAGGTGTGCAAAGATCGCACCGAACAAGTGGAAAAGTACGTAACAGAATCCAGAGTCAGGCAGAAGGTCATCTCGTGGGGTTGGCTGGGTCGGACCGTGGGGAGGCACCTCCCCGAAGCGCTCGACCGGCACTGGCTGTGGCATGCCAATGAGTCGCCCATAGGGTCCAACACAGCCTGCAGCCGAGACGGCTGTGCGGCGGTCAAGTTACAGCACGATCGGGCTACGTGAGGGAGGAAACGGTATAGGACCGGATCTGTTGTGGTCGCCGGTGTACCTGCGTTTGGGAACAGGGGTGGATGGGATCGATCACGGCTCGACTGTCACTCCGGCCAGCTTGAGCGTCTCACGCGCCCGGGCGACCATCTGTGCTTGGACGATCTGTCCGTCGAGGATGATCACACCGCCGCCGCGCTTGCTGGCGGCCTCAAAGGCCTCCACCACCCGCCGGGCATAGGCGATCTCGTCGGCCGCCGGCGCAAACGCCTCGTGGACAGGCGCCACTTGATCGGGGTGGATGATCAGCTTGCCGCTGCAGCCCAACTGGCGGGCCCGCCGTGCTTCCGTCCGCACTCCCTCTAGGTCGTCCGGGTCGGGCCAGAAGGTGTCGATCGGCCAGGCAGCGGAGGCGCGGGCGGCAAGTATCAGTTGTCTCCGGGCGTGCCTCAGTTCCTCGCCAGCCTCCGTGCGCACGGCACCCAGGTCATCCAGTAGGCTCTGCCCACCGAGGCACAACGCCCGCACCCGCTGGCAGCCTTCGGCTACCTCGAATGCGTGCAACACCCCGCGCGCCGTCTCGATCATGGCCAAGATACTCACGGTGCCGGCTTCGCGGCCGTGCATCGCTTCCACCTCGGTAAGCAGGGCCGCCAACCGCAGGGTGTCGGCCAGTTCTTCGGCGCGGGGCAGACAGATGCCGGTCACGCCCGGCCCAAAGGCCCCCTTGAGGTCGGCTTCCGTCAGCCCGGTGGCAAAGCCGTTCAGCCGCAGCAAAACCTGGGGGCCAAACTCACCCTCTTCCAGCGCACGGTGTACTGTCGCGCGCGCCGCTTCCTTTTCGTCTACCGGTACACCGTTCTCCAGATCGAGAATGACGGCGTCAGCATTGGCGGTCCGCGCTTCCTCCAACTTGTCTCGATCGTGCCCCGGGACAAAGAGCAGGGTGCGCAGAGGTTGTCTGAGTTCCATGGTTATCCTTTGCATAAGATCGGACTGGTCAGCTATAGTCAACGCTACGCAGCCAGCTGACCGGTCAAGGTTCGTTTCATCGCCGCTATTGTACCTTTTTTATCCCCTGCCGTCAATAGGGATGCGCGCCTCAACCAGGGCAATCGCATTTGGATTTTCGTGGTGCATAGTAGATGCGAGCGTTCGGTCGCACCTGGGAGTGCTCCCTCCTCTACTCGGCAATAGCCCTCCGTTCCCACAATAGGGCATTCCGTTTGGCCTCAGCAACCGGCTGGGGCTGGATTCCTGACCGGAGCGAGTACCCTGAGCCGGTCGCCTGTGCTGGCGTTTGTCCTTGTCACGCGGGGTAGGTGATCATGGGAGGGTGGCTTGATGCTGGGTGGGCGCTGGTGGAGGACTCCAGTGTTGGAAGTTGGTCTGTCCCAGGGAGGTGTGGTAGAATGGGGCGGAATTGACCGCCCGTGAGGTGTGAGGTCGGGCTATGCTGCAAAGGGAGTGTGATGATCGTGGCTTCAAAACTGGGTGGAATCGTGCTGGTGGCTTTGCTGCTGTTTCTGGTGGTGCTGTGCGGGGTGGTGGCCGGGGTCTATTGGGCTACAGGTCCGGCGGTGCGCTGCGAGCGCCCGTCGCAGGCTCTCGCCGATCTGGGCTGGTCGGCGCGGACGGTGGATTCGGGAGGGGTGGAACGCTGCTACTACTTGTATGTCCCGCCCGGCTATGAGGCCAGCGAGCCAGCACCGCTGGTCTTGAGCTACCACGGGTTCCTGTCCAACCCCGAGAGCCACGCCCTGATCACGGGCTGGCACCAGCTGGCGGAACGGGATGGGTTTGTGCTGGTCTACCCGCAAGGGATGGGCTATCCCCAACGCTGGAACGCGGGGGCGACGTGGGGGGACGAAGGCGTAGACGATGTGCAGTTCTTCCGCGACATGGTCGAAGACGTCTCGGCGATGCTAGCGATTGACCAGACCCGGATCTATGTCAACGGATTCTCCAATGGCGGCGGCATGTCGGTGCGTATCGGTTGCGAGGCGGCCGATCTGGTGACGGCCATCGGCTCAGTCGGCGGCGCGGTGGTGGGCATGGATGACTGCGAGCCGTCCCGGCCGGTGCCGGCCATGGCCTTCCACGGCACGGCGGACCCGATTGTCTATTATGAAGGCGGCGACATGCGGGGGATGATGCTGTCACAGGCAGCCGAAGTGACCAACGCACCGACCTATTTCTTGGGAGTTGAGGATTGGGTGCATCTCTGGGCGGAGGGCAACGGCTGCGCTTCTGAACCTGTGGCTCTGCCGGCGCAAGGTGATGTGCGCGGGATAGAGTATGTCGACTGCGACCAGGATGCCGCGGTGATCCTTTACACGATCGAGGGTGGGGGACATCAGTGGCCGGGAGGCTGGCCAATTCCCTTGATCGGCCACACCAGCACGGATATCGACGCTACCGAAGAACTGTGGAGCTTTTTCCAGGAATACCGCCTGGAGGAGTAGCGGCTAGTAGATGACTTCCATCTCGCAGGCAGCGCAGTCGAACCGCAGGGGATAGCGGTGGCCGTCGCTATCGACCAGGTACAGGGGCTGGCGCAGCCGACCGGCCTGGGCTGTTCCATCGCACAGGCCCAGTTGGTGCTGGAGGCAGTAGCGCGTGCGCATGACGACCCGGCCCGCCAGGTCGAGTCCTGACTCGGCCGCTGGTTCGATCTCTTCCACGCCGTGCCGCCGGTAGAAGGCGGCGGCTTTTTGGTTTAGAACATTGCCGCGGTAGGATAGGGCGCGCTGCGGGTAGGGGGCACGGTTGGCTATGATCTCGGCCTGGGGCCGTGGCCGGTTGTCAGCCCGGGCGGCGACCAGGCGATCCAACGCCTCCCGACGTAGCTGGTTGAGTTGGGCAGTGGGCAGAAAGTAGGGCTGGTCCCAGGCCAGATCGACCTGGGTACAGACGAAGGACGTGTCACCGGTCTTGGCCAGTTGTCTGTGGGTGGTGGCCTGCACCAGGCCGGGCTTGCGCGCCGGCATCCGTTCGGAGGTCAGGGTACTGGAGGCGCAGTTGCCATCCTCGTCCTCAGCGTGCAGCACAAAGCCGTGGGGCGTGGTCTCCAAGCGCAAGCTGACAGAGATGTGGCGGACCGGCTGGCTGCGTTCCACCTGGCGCAAGAATTCATGATCGTGGTTGCGATGGATGTGCAGACCCGGATGAAGGCCGGTCATGCTGCCGGGCGTGATACGCAGCGTACCAGGCTCCAATCCGACGTCTTCTACGGCATTGACCGCTGTCCCACACAGCTCATTGTTGGCATCGAACCAGCACAGGCCATCGCCATTGTTTACCGCGGACGAGGTCCGCAGCAGAAAGGCGCCGCCGTCCACCGCAGTGATCGTGCCCAGCTGCTCGCCGACCATCTTGGGCGATTGGAGGGCGCCGGGCGGCTCCCCCCGCCCGTGGAGAAAGTAGGTGGTGAAGCCGCGATTGAAGGTCTTGGCCGGATCGGGTTCAAACTCGACGGAACTCTGTCCCGAGGAGCTGCGGGCCCAACCGCGTTGAGCCAGCGCGTGGTCTAACCGGCGGCGATACCAGCTCACCACGTTGGTGATGTAGGGCTGGTCCTTGAGGCGGCCCTCGATCTTGAAGGAAGTGACGCCGGCGTCGAGCAGGTCGCCAATGTGCGCGCTGAGGTTCAAGTCGCGGAGCGAGAGCAAATGACGGTCGCGGACGATGACGTTTCCTTCGGCATCGACGAGGCTGTACCGCCGCCGGCAGGGCTGGGCGCACTCGCCGCGGTTGCCGCTACGCCCGCCGATGGCGTAGCTCATGTAGCACTGTCCACTGTAGCTGACGCACAGCGCACCGTGGACAAAGGATTCGAGTTCGATGCCGCTTTGGGCCCGAATGGCGCGGATTTGGTCGAGATCCAACTCGCGGGCCAAGATCACGCGGCGGATGCCCACGGCTTCGAGAAAGGCTATGCGCTGGGGGGTGTGGTTGTGCATCTGCGTGCTGGCGATGAGGGGGATGGGTGGCAGGTCAGACTCGAGCAACCCCACATCCTGGATGATGATGGCGTCGACGCCCAGATCGTACAGCTGGTAGATCAACTGGACGGCCTGAGGGAGCTCGCTGTCGTGCAACAAGGTGTTGACGGTGACGTACACCCGCGCCCAATAGGTATGCGCGTGTTCGACAAGGGCGGCCAGATCGTCCAGCGAATTCCCGGCGTTGGCCCGCGCACCAAAGCGCGGGGCGCCGATATAGACCGCGTCGGCGCCGCTATCGATGGCGGCCAAGCCGCAGGCCAAGTCCCTGGCCGGAGCAAGCAGTTCCACGTTAGGTACCATGCAGCCCATTATACACGAGTTTGGGGATAGGTACCAAGAAGTGCGGAGGGGGCGGATCGAATCGAGCAATCCCCAACCGGGATGCCCCAGGTTGGGGATGACAAGTCCTCCTGTTGCAGGCTATACTGGCAGGGACAGACGGAGATGGATGACAGGCTCAGGTTGCTCGCTCCAGCCAACTGCGCTGAAGTCGTCCCATCGTTCCGTCAAATCCGGTAGGTGTAAGGCAGGAGGGCAGTGGCTAGGCCGGGGACGATGGGAGGGAGGCTATGAAGGGACAGGTCTCGGACAACATGCAGGCTTTCGGTAGGAGGCACGGATGGGCCAACCGGCTGCTACGGGTCGATTTGAGCGCGATGCGCATCAGTGTGCAAGAGACGGCACCGTACGTGCCCCAATATCTGGGGGCTCGAGGATTGGCGGCCCGGCTCTGTTGGGATGAGATCGGGGCGGCGGTCGATCCCCTGCATCCGGCCAATCCGCTGATGATCATCCCTGGCGCACTGACCGGCAGCCGGGCACCGTACTCGGGGCGCTCCATCGTCTGTGCCTTCAGCCCGCAGGCCTTTCCCCGGCCTTGGTTCACGCGCTCCAGTGTGGGCGGCTACGTTGGAGCGCAGCTCAAGCGCGCCGGCTACGATGGCTTGATCGTGACCGGTTGTGCCGATAGCCCGGTGCGTATCCACATCCATGATGACCAGGTGAGCATCTACCCGGCTGATGAGTTGTGGGGGCTGGACGCGATGGATACCCTGGCCGCGCTGGCCTCAGCGGAGGGCAAGGGAGTGCGCGCTCTGGTCATTGGCCCAGCCGGTGAACGGCTGAGCCGCATTGCCACGATCCAAACGGACAGCGCATCGGCCTGCGGGCAGGGGGGCTTTGGTGCGGTCATGGGTTCCAAGAAGCTAAAGGCCATCTCGGTGGCTGGGACCGGGCGCGTGCTCCTGGCTGCGCCAGATACCGTCACGGCCCTGGCCAAGCGGCTGGCCCTCATGGCAGCCGAGGATGGACAGAGAGGCCCTTTCAACTTCTATGGGGACATTGAACGGTATGACCGGCGGCTTGGGGCCGCGGGCGATGGCCAGGCGACGTGCCGGGCATGCGCTGCTGGGTGCATCACGCCCTGTGTGGCGCATCTGGAGGAGGTGCCCGGCGTGGTGTACGACCGCCGGTGGAGTGGGGATTGGATCTGCGCGGGACGGTGCTTCCTGGGACCCGAGGAATCGATGCCGCCCGAAAAGGCGGTCCTCTTTGACTGGCATTTGGGCCGCCGGGCCGCCTTTGAGTTGAATGTGCTCTCCAATCGTTATGGCCTGAACCAATTCGACCTGCTGATCGGGATGGTCCCCTGGCTGATCGGCTGCCAGAAAGCGGGTCTGATTCAAGAGATCAATGGCTTGCCCCTGCAATGGCGCTCACCGGCGTTTTGGGCCGAGTTTCTGCGGGCTATCGCCTACCGGGAGGGGCTGGGCGACGTGCTGGCGGACGGAGGGTGGCAGGCGGCAAACACCTTGGATATGGGTGTAGATCTGGCCCGGCAACGCTATCCGGGCTGGGGGCATACGGCCCACTGCGATCCCTTTGGCTGGGGCACGGTCTTTTACCCGTACTGGATTGTGTCGGCGCTGCAGTGGCTGTCCGATACGCGCGATCCCTTCAACAGCGGGCACGGCTACCTCTGGGCGGCGTCGGCCGCCGAACGGGCCGCCGGGCTCGAGTCGGCAGTGGAACGGGAAGCGGCATTGGAGCAGCTGCGCCGGGTCGGCGCACGTGTCTACCGCAGCCCTGACGCAGTCGATCCATACAGCGACTACGGAGGCAAGGCCTATGCCGGCCACTATCAGACTGTCCGCGCGGTGATCAAAGACTGTGTGCCCCTCGACGTCCGCTTCCCGTTGATCTATCGCCGACAGGCGGCTGACGGGTACTGGCACCTGGGCAACATTGAGGGCGTGGGCGAGGTCGAAGGTCCCTCGGTTGAATATCACCTCTTCAAGGCGGGGACCGGTGTGCCGTGGTCGGAGGAGGAGTTCCTGCAGGCCGCCGAGCGAGTCTGCACCCTGGAGCGGGCTCTGCAGGTGCGTTACTTTGGGCGGGATCGTACGGTGGATGAGACGGTTCTGCCTTACTTTGAGCGGACAGAGCTGTGCCAAAGTCCCTTCCGGAAACAACGATACGGGCTGGATCGCCAGCTGTTTGAACCGGTGCTGGACGAGTTCTATGCACTGCACGGCTGGGCGCCGGAGAGCGGCCGGCCGACACGAGCCTGCTTGAGCGAGCTGGGGATGGGCGATCTGTACGAGGCCATGATGGGTGGCGCGTCGCGGGCGAGCGAAGGCGGCGGGCAACGACCCCCAGAGCCGGTAGCGGCTGAGGGGTCTCCTTTCCAGCGGCCCTAGTCCGGGGGCCGCCAGGCGCGAATGGAAGTGTGGTATAATGGGAGGGTGAGGTGCGGGGCGGGATGCCAATCGGCTTGGAGGCCAGACTTGCGTTTTTGAGCGATTTGTACCATAATAAGGCTGTATCTGTTGTGATCACATTCTGTGCGACGGCAATGCGCTAGCAAGTATCGCACCATCCGGATCCGTGTCTGCTTCTCGGATGGCTCTAGGAGAGGGTATGGTACAGGAAGACCGAGCGCCCAGCGAAGATCAAGAGACCCACTCACCCGACCGGCTGACCCGCGGGCTGGTATATCTGTCCTTCGTTCTCTTTGTCGCTATGTTGGCTCTAGGCGCCGATATCTTGTCCAATGGCAGTGGCGGTCTCTCCGGGCCGAAGGAAACGGCTACCCCTTTGCCGCCGAGCGCTGGATCGGCCGCTTTCCCCGAGGGTGCTCAAGCAGCAGCGAACGCCACACCGGTGCCGGTCACACCTCCTCCCTGTGTCCCGCCCCAGGATTGGGTGACGCATGCGGTTCAGGAGGGCGACACCCTGTACACGCTGGCGCAGCGCTTCGATACCGATGTGGAGACGCTGAAGCGGGTCAACTGCTTGAAATCAGACATTATCGTCTTGGGCAGGGAACTCTTTGTACCCGGCCCACCGGCGGTGACGCTGGTGATGGCCACAGCGGATGCCTCAGGCCGGCCAGTTTCGCCGGAGGACATCCGGGTCAACATACCCGCCGGTTATCTGAATATCCTGCTGCTCGGTTCTGACAGGCGGTCGGACAGTGGAACGTGGCGGACTGACACCATGATCGTGGTGACGGTGGATGCAGAGCGCAACGTCGTCCGGTTGCTATCGATCCCGCGTGACCTGTGGGTCAATATTCCGGGACATGGCTACGACCGGATCAACACGGCTGATCTGTGGGGTGAGCTGGCCCACGAGGGGGGTGGCCCCGATCTGGTCAAGCAGACGATCGCCCAGAACCTGGGCATTCCCATTCACTATTATGTGCGGGTCGATTTCGATGGCTTTATGCAGATCATCGACGCCATCGGGGGTGTGGACATAGATGTCGAGTGCGCGCTGGAGGACATTGAGCTCACGCCGGGGCTACAGCATATGGATGGTGAGTTGGCCCTGTTGTATGCTCGCTCGCGCATCACGACCAGTGACTTTGACCGGAGCCGTCGGCAGCGCAAACTGCTGATGGCGCTTTGGGAGAAAGGTCTGAGCCGGGATATCATTCCGCGGATACCGGCGCTGTGGATGGCTATGAACGACGCGTTTGAAACGGACATTCCCCTGGATCAAGTGGTGAATCTGGCCTATGTCGGGCTGCAG
>JASFOV010000010.1:0-20920 GCA_050116355.1 Anaerolineae bacterium | reverse complement strand
TGCCAAAGTCCAGCAGATCTTGAACCTGTTCGAGAGCGAGTATCCCTTCGATGTCGCGCACATCCGCTTGTATCGCCACTGCTCGTAGGTTGTCCTCCAAGATGGCATTGCTATGCGCGACAGCAACCGGATCGATGTCGACGTAGACCACGCGCGCTTCAGGATTAATCGCCTGTGCTTCTTCGTGTACATTGCCAACCGTTGGGATGCCTGACCCCAGATCCAGAATCTGGTCGATCCCCTGGGCCATCACAAAGCGCACCGCGCGCCGCAAAAAGGCCCGGTTGGCCTGGGCACTCTGAGACATCTCGGGACAGATCTCTTTCATTTTGCCAGCAATCTCGCGATCGATGGCAAAGTTGTGGTACCCACCCAGAAGACAGTCGTAGATCCGGGCCGGACTCGGTCGATCTAGTGGGATCGCGTTCGGAATCCAGGATTGCTCACTCATGATTACTCCTGCATCGTTTGTGCGAGTCCTTGCTCCACTGCGGCTAGGAACTCTTGGCGACGGAACGGTTTGCGCAAAAAGATGGTCCGTGGATCGATCTCCAGCATCTTCTCGCACTGTTCATAGGTCAGAACGCTGACCACGATCAGCGGGATGTCAGCATGCTTTTGGTCCTGTTTGATGCGCCGGAAGAACTCGTCGCCCATCATTTCGTCCAGCACGATGTCGAGAATAATCAGGTCAGGGGCGGTCTCGGTCAGTTTTTGCAGGCCCTCACCCCCATCAAAGGCCTCTAGGATCTGATAGTCGGTGTCAATCAACATCGCCGCGTACAGATCCTGCAGCTCGGGGTCGTCTTCGATGATCAAAACGGTCTTGGGCATTCCACTACTCCAGCTCATCAACCATTACCGGCACTGTGAAGCGCAGCACAGTGCCCTGGCCCCGACCGGCGCTCTCTGCCCAGATCTGCCCATGATGGGCGTCCACAATCGCCTTGCAGATCGCGAGCCCTACCCCGGCGCCCTGAAAGCGGATCTTTTCTTGGAAGAAACGCTCAAAGATCCTGTCCAAGTTCTCCGGTAGGATGCCTTGTCCCGGGTCCTTCACGGTAAACTCGATAGCATGTTCGGCTGCCTGGGCCGATATCACGATCTCGCCCTGGTCTGTGAACTTGATGGCATTGTCCACCAGGTTGGTCAGTACTCTTCTAAGCTTCTCCCACTCGCCGGCGACAGGGGGCAACCCTTCTGCCAGGTGGGTTTGCAGGACCAGCCCTTTTGCTTCCGCCAGCGGCTGCATGTCCCGGGTCACATCTTGGATCAGCTCCTCGGGTCGGATCGCCTCGATCGCTTGGAGGTCTTCTCCTGCTTCCAGCGAGGAAAGATCCAGGATGCCTTCGACGGTTCTGAGCAACCGTTCCGTACTGCGGAACGCCATCTGCCCGGAACGGTTGGCCCTGTCCCGGTTGATCTCCTCCTTGGCCAACTGTTCCAACAGAAGTTCCAGGCTCATCTGCGCTTTGGCCAGAGGCGTTCTGAGCTCGTGGGAGACATCGCGTACAAGATTGTCCTTCATCTCCGCGATCCGTCTCCGCTCTGTAACATCACGCGCCACGACCATCACCGCTGCGGTCTTTCCATCTCGCCGGACAGGACCCAATCGCGCCGAATACCAAGTCACGCTGTCGGCGCCGGACGCTAGACCTGCTTCCATCAGGGCTCGCTCCCCCGTGTCAAATACCTGCTGGATCGCCCGGCGCGCCTCATCGATGTGCTCAGGCAGAAGGTAGTCGGTCACTTTGGTGCCCAGCATGTCCTGCGCGCTGCGCCTGGAACCCTCCTGTGCGCGATTGAGGAAAGTGATTCGGTACTCGCGGTTCAGGGTTAGGATGATATCGGGGGCATTCTCGACCAGGGAACGCCAGCGTTCCTCCGACTCCCGCAGCGCGATCTCGGCCAGCTTCCGATCGTGAATGTCCGTCAACAGACCAGTCGTCCCTACGATCTTGTCATCCTGCAGCACCGGCCGGCTAGAGGTACGGATCCAGCGGTACGCGCCGTCCCGGGTGCGCACCCGGTATTCGTTGGATTGTACTTGGCCAGCCATCAGATTGGTGTAGCCTTGCATGACCCGGTCCCTGTCTTGCTCGTGGACAAAGCTTACAAAGGGCCGGTTCACGGCCTCCTCGGGACGGAAGCCCAATAGATCGTGCACGGCCGGACCGACGTAGGTCAGCAGCCCGTCTGGCCCCACGGAAAAGATCACATCGTTGATATTCTCTACAAGGTAGCGGTATTGCTCTTCCTGCCGAATTAGGACCGCCTCCGTCCGCTTCCGCTCTGCGACCTCAGCCCGCAACTGCTCGTTGACCTTTGCCAGTTGTGCTGTCCGCTCCTCGACGCGCGCTTCTAGCTCAGTACGGGCTTGGCGCAGCGCGTGCTCAGTGGCCCGCAGCTCGGTGACCAGGGCTTTTCGGATCTCTTCTTGTTCTCCCAGGACTGTGTTGCACGCCTGTCCAAAAAAGCCGGCGCTCATCTCTGCCAACAAGCGGATGAGCTGTGGCTGGAGGTTGGTCGCTTGGTCAGGGGGCAGCAGTTCCGACAGCCGGTCCCCGAACAGTTCAAGGGTGCGGCCTAGGGCCTCGGCGGTCACATAGTGTAGCTGCACTAGCCCACCGCCGACCTGCCGCGCCGCCTCTATGTTGAACGGCGCCGCTGCGATGGCGGCCAGTGCTTGATCCACCAGATGCGATAACTGGTGCCGAACTTCCCTGGCGCTGCCCGGCACATAGCTGGTCTGCCGGATCGCTCGGTACCAGTCTTCGACCAGCGCCTCGCGTCCGGCCTTCGGTTCCTCGACAACGAGCGGAGTTGCTTTGTCACTCATTCCGTGCTCACCTGTGGGTGGTCCGACCGTGGCGTTTCACTGGTGCATTATATCACAGAATCGCTTCTGGCGGAAACCCACAATCGGTTTGGATTGCGCTTCGTGGCAAGGGATGTTATAATCAAGCAACGTGAGGACAAGCTATGAGCAAGAAAGCACGTACGCCCATCGTCGAATATGAGGACTACTTTGCCATCGAGCTACCCGGTGAGCGCCCGCCCCGGGAGCGTGATCGGTTGACCGATCAGGCGATAGTCGTAGTCTATGACCGTCGCCCTGGCAAGAAGCCACGCTGGCGGTTACGAGCGTTGCACTTTGACCGGGGCGAGTGGACGCGGTCCGGCATCCGGCGCTGGTGGGCCGCTCATGAGGTCCAATTTCTGGCCGACGATCAGATGGACAAGCCGGTTCCCGAGATCTGCCGTTCCTATGATGCACCCAATCCCAGTTTGCCAACGATAGCCCTTTGCCATCGCAATACGCCCATGGAGTCAGCGCGCAAGCAGATCGCGTCGCTGCGCAACAAGCCTGGGCGTCATTGAGTTTTGGCAACCGGCTGTCCGTGATCGCGTTGTCATGAAAAGGGCCATTGTCATCATCGGTGGGTACAATTCGATATGGCCTTTCTATCTCAAGATGGCCCGCCTGCTGGAGGATTTGACTGGCCTCCCGACCATTGGTGTGCCGCTCACGCCTTGGCATTGGTGGCAGGCCGGGCGCAAGGAGGATGGCAGCCAAATCCTCAACACAGTGGCAGAGACGGTGGCTTGGGCCCGGCGCAAATTCAGTGCGAAGCGATTCGTTTTGGTTGGCCACAGTGCGGGCGGCGTGATCGGTCGCCTCTATCTCTGTGATGAGCCGGTCTGGGGTACGGTGTATGCTGGTGTGCAGCACGTGGACAGTCTGATCACCCTGGGCAGCCCGCACGGTACCTGGCAGAGGGCGGATACCGGCTGGTTCCTCGGTGACATGGCCAACCAGAGGGTGCCTGGTGCAGCGTACGATACGGTTCGCTACCAGCCGGTAGTGGGCCGCTACATACAGGGCCGCCGGGATGGAACTCACAAGGAGCAACGTGCCTTTCGTCTCTATCGCATTATCGGCGGCCAAGGAGATGTTTGGGGGGATGGCATGGTTCCAGTTGAGAGTGCCGGCTTGGACAATATACGACCCCTGGTCCTGGACGGCGTCGCGCATTCTGGCAAGGTGGGCCGGCAGTGGTATGGGGCGTCAGCCGGTATCATCCGCCGTTGGTGGCTCGACTTGTCCTCGGCTGGATTGGACCGCGGGTAGTCCTTATGCCACATGAAGTTGTGTCTGCTCTTGGGGAAAATGCCACCCTCTTCTTGTCTGGTCCACCTGGTGCTGGTAAGACGACCCTGGCCGTTCAGCGACTGCAACACTTGCTCCAATCGGAGGTTCCTGCCGAGCAAATCCTAGTTCTTGTGCCACAGCGCACCCTGGCCACTCCGTACTATCACGCCATCCAGAGCGCGCAGCTACCGCCGGGCGCTACTGTCGATGTGGCGACCGTCGGTGGACTGGCCCGGCGTACACTCGATCTTTTCTGGCCGCTGGTGGCCGCACCGGCAGGCTTTCTCCATCCCCATCGCCAACCCCGCTTTCTCACCTTGGAGACCGCCCAATATTACATGGACCGCATTGTCGAGCCGGCGATCGCCGCGGGTGCTTTCGACGGTGTTGCCATCTCCCGCTCGCGATTGGTCAGCCAGATCATAGACAATCTGAATAAAGCGGCAGCGGTCGGTTTCTCCCTAGATCAGATTGCGCCGCGGCTCAAGGAGGCGTGGAGTGGAGAATCGTCGATGCTCCGCATCTTGGATCAGACACAGGCTGTGGCCACCGAGTTTCGGCGTATCTGTCTCGAAGAGAGCTTGCTTGACTGGTCGCTGCAGATCGAGACCTTTCAGCGCTACCTGCTGCCGCTGCCTGAGCTGCGCCGCTATCTGCTGAGTGGCTACCGGCATCTCATTGTCGACAACATGGAGGAGGATATTCCGGCGACCCACCAACTCTTGGCTATGTGGCTGCCGCTCTGCGAATCGGCCCTGCTGGTCTACGATACGGATGGGGGGTACCGCGTGTTTCTGGGGGCCGACCCAGCGGGCGCTCTCTCGTTGGGGGAGCGGTGCGATCGACACTATGTGCTCACCGAGTCCCACGTCACCTCCCCGGAGGTGAGTGCCCTGGGCGCAGCTCTGGCCGCCTCCTTCGACAAGGAGATTCCGGCGCCAAAGATCGATCCGCGTCCGGCCCTGGTCTTTCCCGATCCATCGATCCGCTTTCACCCTGAAATGTTAGATTGGGTGGCCGACAACGTCTCTCGTCTCATCCAGACGGAGGACGTACCGCCTGCGGAGATTGCCATTCTGGCGCCTTTCGTGAGCGATGCTTTGCGCTTCTCGCTGTCTGAGAAACTGGACCGGTTTGGCGTCCGTGTGCGAACGCATCGCCCTTCCCGCCAGCTGCGCGAGCGGGAGGCCGCACGTTGTCTGCTGACGCTGGCAAAACTGGCTCATCCCGAGTGGCACCGTCCTCCGCCCGCAGCCGACGTAGCCCATGCTCTTTTTCTGTCCATTGCCGATATGGATCCCGTCCGCGCCCACCTGCTCACCGATGTCGTTTACCGTACCCACAACGATAGACCCGAGCTGACACCTTTCTACCAGATCGTGCCCAGGATGCAGGAGCGGATTACCTTCCTGCTCGGTGGTCGCTACAGTGAACTGTGGGAGTGGCTCCGTTCCTACATCGCCCAGGCGGAAGCCAGTGACGAGACCGAACACCTCGATCACTTTTTCAGTCGTCTCTTTGGCGAATTGCTTTCGCAGCCAGGGTTTGGGTTTCACCTCGATCTGGATGCGGGCAGGACGGCCGCCAATCTGATCGAATCCATCCAAAAGTTCCGGCGCTCCTACTTCCCTCTACCACGACTCGGCCAGGACTATCCGCTTGACGCTGAGCCGCTGGCTGCATTGGTGCCGGCAGAGACACCCACGGCGACATCCCTGCCTGCGGAACCGCACCAGCTACCTGCATCTGACAACGGCCCAGCAGCACCAGAGGATCTGAATCTCCAATACCTAGATCTTGTCGAGCGGGGCGTTGTCGCTGCACAATACCTGCTCAATTGGCAGAACCAGTCTGAAGACGCGGTGCTTCTGGTTCCGGCCTACACCTTTCTGATGATGAACCATCCCGTTCAGATCCAGTTCTGGCTGGATGCTGGCAATCTGGCCTGGTACGAGCGCATCTACCAGCCCCTGACCCATCCTTATGTGCTGCGCCGGGATTGGAAAGGCGAGCGCTGGACTGATGAGGATGAGGTGCGGGTTCGCAACGAATCCATGGCCCGGCTTTTGCGTGGCTTGGCTCGACGCTGCCGCCAGCGCATCTATTTGGCCTATAGCCAGCTCAACGAGCGTGGGTTCGAGCAGCAGGGTCCGCTGCTTCAGGCGGTCCAGCGGGTTCTTCGGGAACAGGATAGGGCACGCTGATGACAGAGTTCCGGCCCCGTTCTGCTCAGAAACGAGTCCTAGCCTATACCGGCGGCAAGATGGGCATCTCGGCCGTGCCGGGCAGCGGCAAAACCCATACGTTGGCTGTGCTGGCCGCCCAATTGGTCGCGGAACGCATAGACGAGGACCAGGAGGTCCTCGTCGTGACCCTGGTCAATTCTGCCGTCGATAATTTCAAGCAACGAATCAATCGCCTGATCCGCCAGCGCCAGCTGCTGGCCAATTTTGGCTATCGAGTGCGCACCCTGCACGGTCTTTCCCACGATATCGTTCGCGAGCGTCCGGGGTTGGTCAGCCTCTCGGACGATTTCGCCATCGTCGACGACCGGGAGGCCACCAATGTGCGTCAGGATGCAGTGGATACATGGTTGCGGGCCAATCCGGATGCCGCTGAGTCCTTCCTCGCGCCTGAGGTCGAGGGGGATCAGGCCGAGTGGGTCAAGGGCAATCGCTGGCCGTCTGTCGCGTACAGTGTCGCTGCCGCTTTTATCAAACGTGCCAAAGACAAACAGCTGGCACCCGAGGTTCTCTTGGAACGTCTCGCGTCTCGCGACTTGGTTTCTATTGTGCCGCACAAGGGGATGGCGCTGCATGATGCGCGCTTGACGCTGGCTCGAATGGGGGTGGAGATCTATGCAGACTACCAGCGCAGCCTAGCCTATCGTGGTGCGGTGGATTTTGATGACCTGATCCGCCTCGCCCTTCAGAGCCTCGATCTTGCGCCCGATTATCTGGCCCGTCTCCAGCACCGCTGGCCGTACATCCTTGAGGATGAGGCGCAGGATTCCAGCGAGCTTCAGGAACGGATTCTGCACCTTCTGGCCGGTGAGGAAGGGAATTGGGTCCGGGTGGGCGACCCGAACCAGGCCATCTACGAAACTTTCACCAACGCCGATCCTTGGTACTTGCGCCGGTTTCTTGCCCGGTCGGATGTGACCGAGGTGCGCCTTGAGGAGTCGGGTCGCTCTCAGCCGGCCATCATCGAGCTGGCCAACTACTTGGTGGACTGGACGGCCAACGAGCATCCGGCTATCGAGGTGCGGGATGCGTTCTGGCCGCAGCACATCCGGCCGACTACTGCTGGTGATCCGCAGCCCAATCCGCCGGTCGATCGAGCGGCGGTGCAACTGGTTGAGCGTGACTTCACTCCCGAGCAGGAACTCGTCGCGGTCGCTGATTCACTGGAACGCTGGATCGCGGATCATCCCAAGCAAACCGTGGCGGTGCTTGTTCCGCGTAACCAGCGGGGCTTTGCCATGATCGACGTGCTGAAGGCGCGGGGCGTCCCTTGCCACGAATTGCTGCGCTCCACGAGCACGACGCGGGCGACAGCTGGCGCCCTGGGCAATCTTCTGCGCTGCTTGGCCGATCCCACCTCGGCTCGCAAACTGGCTGCTGTATTCCAAGTGTGGCGACGGGAGGACCGGTATGATGCCGCAGCCAACGCTCGCCTGGAGGCCCTCACTACGCTCATCCGGGGTTGCTGGGCGGTCGAAGGCTATCTCTGGCCCCGCGCCGACCAGGATTGGCTGGCTGCCCAGCGGGAGCAGTTGCTGGCTGTGGACTTTGAGCTGCTGGCCGAGTTCCGCCAGATGGCCCAGCGCTGGCATCGCGCGGCAACGATGCCCGTCGATCAGTTGCTCCTGACCCTCGCGGGAGACCTCTTTGAACGGCCCGAGGAATTGGCACTCGCCCACAAGCTGGCAGCACTGTTGAGTGACGTGGCCGATGCGCATCCAAACTACCGGCTGGTGGAGCTGGTCGAGGAGCTGGCGGTTATCGCCCGCAATGAGCGGCGATTCCTCGGCTTTGACATTGCCGATACGGGATTCGAGCCGCCCCCGGGAGAGGTGACTGTCGCAACCATGCACAAGGCCAAGGGTTTGGAATGGGACCGTGTGTACTTGATGGCGGTGAACAACTACAATTTCCCCTCCGGACAGGCCCACGATACGTACATTAGCGAGCAGTGGTTCATTCGCGACGGGCTGAATCTGGAAGCTGAGGCGTTGGCCCAGCTCGATCTGCTGGCTGGCTCGCAGGCTGGTGGTAGTTCCGCTCGGGAGGGACGCGGTGGTTCCGATCAGACGCCGAGCACGCCGACGGAGGAAGCGCGCCGGGCCTATATCTCTGAGCGTCTGCGCCTGCTCTACGTGGGTATCACCCGTGCCCGGCGCGATCTGATCATCACGTGGAATACCGGCCGTCGTCGGTCAGGGAGACTCCAACCCGCTGTCCCATTCATTGCCCTCCACGAGTACTGGCAGGAAGAAGCCTAGCTCATGGCTCCTCTGTGTGGTTGCCGTTCCTTCCGTCTTAGAGCGACTTGAAGGGAGCTCTCTGTGGCCCTACCGGACAATTTCCAATTCAGCCAGGGAAACCTGCAGGATTATGTCGACTGCCCGCGTCGCTTTCAGCTGCGCCATGTGCTGATGCAGCCCTGGCCGGGCCTGATTACCGGTCGTCCCGGCGAGCTCGAGGAGCATATGCAGCGTGGGGCTAGGTTCCATCACTTGGCCCACCAACATGCGCTGGGCATCGATGTCCAGGGCTTGACCGCGTCGATAGAGGATCCGGTCCTAGCCGGCTGGTGGCAGACCTTTCTGTTGCGGCCCATATCTGACTTGCCCGAGGCGGTACGCCGCGCCGAAGTGGTTGTGACCGCGTCGCTCCGTGCCCACCGGCTGGTGGCCAAGTTCGATCTGCTGGCTATCGAGCCTGGTCAGCGCGTCGTGGTCGTCGACTGGAAGACCTCGCTCAAACGTCCCCAACGCGCTGTGTTGGCCCGGCGGCTGCAGACGCTCGTCTACCGGTACCTAGCCGTTGAGGCAGGCGCCGCGTTCAATGGCGGCCATCTGCCCCAGCCCGAGCGCGTCGAAATGGTATACTGGTTGGCTGCGTTCGATGGGGCTGTTGAGCGCTTTCCCTATGACAGCGCCCAGCATGCAGCCGCCCGGGCCTATCTGGGCGACCTTATCGCCGAGATCCTTTCACACCAAGAGGATACGTGGCCGCTGACGGCTGATGAACACCGGTGTCGTTTCTGCAACTACCGCTCTCTTTGTGAGAGACAGGTTCAGCCTGGTTTTGTGGACGAATTGGAGGAGGATCTGGAGCCGCTTGAATTGGAAATCGATTTGGAGCAGGTTGCCGAGGTGGAATTCTGATGGTGCTGACCATAGTGGTCATTCTAGCGATCGTTTCCGTGCTGATCTTTTTCAATGCGCTCTATGTCGCAGGCGAGTTCGCGGCGGTGAGTGCGCGCCGCACGCGCATCATACAGCTCGCCGACAAGGGCAATCGACTGGCCAAGATGGTTTTGCCTGTGCTGCAGGAACCGCGACGCCTGGATAACTATATTGCCGCCAGCCAGGTAGGCATTACCCTATCCAGTCTGGTGTTGGGTATCTATGGCGAGCGACAGATTGCACCCCATGTGGAGCCCCTGATCGCCGCGTTGCTGCCTGGCAGCGATCCAACCGCTGGCGGCCAACTGGCTGCGTCCGGTGTGGCGGCCACCCTGGTCTTGCTCCTGCTGACAACACTGCAGGTGGTGATGGGTGAGCTGGTCCCCAAATCGGTGGCCATCCGGTATCCCGAGAGATTGGCCCTGCTGACGGCCCTGCCGATGAAATGGTCGGCCGACTACATCCTGAGACCCCTGATCGCCGTGCTCAACGGCAGTGGTGCTTTGGTTCTCAAGCTCTTGAACATGGCGCCCCAGGGTGGACATGCGCATGTCCATTCGCCGGAGGAGATCTTGATCTTGGTCCGGGAAAGCCATAAGGGCGGCCTCATCGATACGGACGAACGACAATTGCTCCAAAACATCTTTCGCAGCAGTCAAACCCAGGCCGAAGCGATCGCCGTGCCCCGCATGCGGCTCGTCGCTGCCGCCGTTGATAGCACCGTCGCCGATGTCCTTGCGCTGGCTGCCAATTCCAGCTATACACGCATTCCCATCTATGAGGGCGATATTGACAATATCGTCGGTTTTGTCCATCTGCGCGACCTTTTCGAGCGGTGGCGCTCCGCGCCCCAAGGTGATCTCCGTCCCATATTGCGGCCCGTGCCCTTTGTGCCAGAGACGTTGACCCGCTCCCAGATCTGGGCCCGGCTGAATGAGACCCAAAGCTACCTGGCCATCGTCATCGACGAGCATGGTGGAACCGCCGGCCTGATCACGCGTGAGGACCTCCTCGAAGAACTATTCGGGGAGCTACAGGATGAGTTCGATCAAGAACGGGCACTGATCGAGCCTGGGGAGCAGGGCCGCATCATCGTGCGCGGTGATATGCTCATTGATCGTCTCAACGATCTGTTGGACATCCAGCTCCCGCCTCACACAACCCACACTGTCGGAGGGCTCATCATGGAGGAGTTGGACCGGCTCCCGCGCGTTGGGGATGTGGTCGAAATCGGCGAGATCCGGCTCGAGGTCGAGACTGTTGCCCACCGGTCGGTGGGCGAAGTGAGCATCACCTTGCCGCCGGGTGCCTTGGATCTCCCGGTTGGGGAGGTGATCGAATGATCGTACTCCTTCCCTTCCTCATTATTTTGATCCTGATCCTCATCAACGGCATCTTTGTCGCCGCCGAGTTCTCCATCATCGGGGTGCGCCCATCGCGGATCGAGCAGCTGACAGCCGAGGGGAACCAAGCCGCGGGCTGGGTCCGCAGCATACTGACCAGCGGCCGCCGCACGGACAACTATATCGCCACGGCCCAACTGGGTATCACGTTGGCTAGTCTCGGTCTGGGTATGTATGCAGAACCAGCGATTGCTCACCTCATCGAGGCGCCTTTGCACGACTGGTTCGGTCTCGAGGGGCCGATTGTACACACCATCTCCTTCATCATTGCCCTGAGCCTCATCACGTACCTGCACGTGGTTCTGGGCGAGATGGTACCCAAATCTTTGGCCCTGCAAAAGACCGAACGGACGGTACTCTGGCTGGCAGCGCCGATGCGGGTGGTAGGCAAGGTCATGGCTCTACCGGTGGCTGCTCTGAACCGGATTGGCTTGTTTACGCTGAAACTGCTTCGTGTGCCGCCACCGGGTCACGGCAGCCGGCTCTACTCACTCGATGAGCTGGAACTGATCGTGGAAGAGAGCGCTGCCGGGGGGCTGCTCACCGAGCGGGAGCAAGAACTGGTGGCCAGGCTCTTTGACTTTGCCGAGGAACGGGTCGAGGTAGCCATGATCCCCCGCACCCGGATGAAGGCTATTCCCCTAACCATAGAACAGGATGAGTTGTTGGACCTGTTTCCGCACACTCCGTATAGCCGCCTGCCCGTGTACCGGGAGAATGTTGATGACATCGTCGGTGTCCTGCATCTCAAAGACCTCGTCCGCCAACAGCTTGCTGGCGAAGCGTTTGACCTCCAGCCGCTGCTTCGCCAGGTGCCCTTTGTGCCCGAAAACCTGCCGGTCAAGACACTACTGGCTTCCTTCAAGCAGCAGCATCAGCAGATCGCGATCGTCATCGATGAACATGGCGGTACGCTGGGGCTGGTCACCTTGGAGGACCTCTTGGAAGAGGTCGTGGGCGAGGTACGGGATGAGTTTGACCTTGAGGAAGACCCCCCCATCACTCTGGTGGAGCCCGGACATCTGCTGGTGCGCGGGATGGTCCAGCTTGAGGAGCTTGAGGACTATGTCCCCCTTGGCCTGCACGGACACGATGTGCATACGGTTGGCGGTCTGGTATGGGCTGAACTCGGCCGGCGGCCGAGGATCGGGGACGAGGTCGAAATCGGGCTGCTCACCCTTCGCGTCGAGAGCATCAAACGCCTCTCGATCCACAGGGTTTCCATCTTCTTTGAGCCGGAGCTCTACAAGGCCGGCGCCGCGAGACACTGAGCTGGGAGGTTGATAATGAGCCGGTGGGTTCGTATCCTTTTGCTGATCTTGGCGACACTTGTCCTCATCCTTCTCATCATCTTTGGCCTTCTGCCCCGCTTGGCCCAACGAGTAGGAGTAAGTGTGCCCGGCGGCTCGCCGGGTCCTGTTACGCTGGATCTGCCGCCGGGCTTTGAGGCCAACATCTACGCCCAGGGATTGGACCGGCCGCGGTTCATGGCCGTCAGTCCCGAGGGTGTGCTATTTGTTGCTGACATGGCGGGTCGCATCACCGCCTTGCCTCAGGGTTCAAGGCCGGTGACAGTCGCTGAGGACCTGGATCGCCCTTCTAGCCTGGTCTTCCATGATGGCTGGCTGTATGTCGGTGAGACCAGCCGGATCAGTCGCTACCGCCTCGATTCCGATTTGGAGATCATCGAGTCGCAGGTCATTGTGCCCGACCTACCTGAAAGCGGCTCGCACGTGACGCGCACGGTGCTTGTCGGCCGTGACGGCCGGTTGTACGTCTCGATTGGGTCCAGTTGCAACGTGTGTATCGAGGAGGATGAGCGGCGCGCCGCCGTAATGGTCTATGAGATCGATGGCAGTGGGGGACGGGTGTTTGCCCGCGGGCTGCGCAATGCCGTGGGTCTGGCCACTCACCCCGAGACGGGCGAGATTTGGGCGACGAACAATGGTCGTGATTGGTTGGGCGACGACAACCCGCCGGAGACTGTTTACATCGTGCGCGATGGACTGGATTATGGCTGGCCTCGCTGTCACAACGGGCGCATTGAAGACCCCGACTATGGGCAGGACGGATCATGCGTTGGTGTTGAGTCGCCGGTGGTCGAGTTTCAAGCCCATTCGGCGCCGCTAGGACTGGCCTTCTATACCGGCAGCCAGTTTCCAGAAGGGTACCGGGGCGATCTTTTCGTCGCTTTCCACGGCTCCTGGAACCGGTCACGTCCGACCGGCTACAAAGTGGTCCACATCCCGCTGGAGAACGGCGAACCGACCGGCGAGGTGCTCGACTTTGCCACCGGCTGGCTGCAAGATGCTGACACTGCGCCCGGTCGGCCGGTAGGGCTGACCGTTGCACCTGACGGCAGCCTCTTTGTCAGCGACGACAAGGCGGGCATCATCTACCGCATCAGCTACCCGTAACCATCTACATTCCTGTTTCTGCAGGAGGATCTAATGGCTGCTTGGGTTGAGCCCGAGCCGGTCCATGTGTCCGCTTCCCTCCGCGACTTGGTCGGCGGCCATCCACTGGTTGCCGAAGCCCTGGTGCGTCGCGGCGTGCGCGAACCTGAGCGCGCCCAGGCCTTTCTCGATCCCACCTTCTACGAGTCTGCCCCGCCCTCCGACCTGCCGGACCTCAATCTAGCCGCCGATCGTCTGGAGCGGGCCGTCGGGCAGGGTGAGCGCATCGCTGTCTGGGGTGACTTTGATGCCGATGGTCAGACCGCTACTGCTTTGCTAATGGAAGTTTTGCAGGCGCTGGGCGGGGACACCGTGTACCACATCCCCGGGCGCGACCAGGGCCATGGGGTTCATCGCCAGGGACTGGTGCGTCTCATTGCCGCTGGTGCCCGGCTCATCCTTACTTGCGATACCGGTGTCACTGCCCACGAGGCCGTGGCCTATGCCCGGGAGTTGGGTGCTGAGGTCATCGTTACCGATCATCACGTGCCTGGCGAGCGGTTGCCACCAGCTCTGGCGGTGATCAATCCCCATCGTCTGCCACAGGATCACCCGATGGCGACCTTACCCGGAGTAGGCGTTGCCTATCAGTTGGCGCGCGCGCTGAGTCCGGCCCTCGCTACGCGGGCACTGGATCTGGTTGCCCTCGGGACCGTGGCCGACGTAGCGACGCTCGTTGGCGACACGCGCTATGTTGTCCAGCGGGGCTTGCAAGCGCTCCGCCAGACGGAGCGCTTGGGACTGCGGGCTGTCTACGAAGCTTCTGGCCTCAATCCTGCTGGCATCACCGAGGAGCACATTGGTTATGTACTCGGGCCACGCCTGAACGCCCTGGGACGGTTGGATGATGCCGCCAAGGGTGTCGAGCTGCTTACGACCCAGGATGCAGTCCGCGCGCGAACCTTGGCCGCTGAGGTCGAGGGGCTCAACGGCCGCCGGCAGTGGCTGACCAAGCAGGTCATGGACGCTGCGCTGGCTCAGGTGCAGCGCGAGCCCTCGCTGCTCAGCGACCATCAAGCACTAGTGCTCAGCCATCCGACATGGCCGGGTGGGATTGTGGGCATCGTTGCCGGACGGCTGGCCGAGCGGTTTGGCAAGCCGGTTGTGCTCATTTCGGCGCCGCAGGGAAAGGTGGCCAGGGCCTCCGGTCGTTCCGTGCCGGGTGTCGATCTCGTCGCCGCGCTGGACGACTGCGCTCATCTGTTGCGGGGGTACGGCGGACACGCGGGCGCGGCGGGCTTTAGCATCGATGCGGAGCGTATTTCGGATCTGCGTACTGCCCTCTCGCAGGCAGTGGCCAACCGCTTCGCAGCCATCCCTGAGCCGGCCCACCACATCGATGCTTATGTTGAGTTGACGGCTCTATCGCTCGGGCTGGTGGCTGACATCAATCGTCTGGCGCCGTTCGGCCCGGGCAATCCGGCCTTGACCCTTGCGGCTCGCGACCTAACGATCAAGAGCGACACCACGATTGGGCGCACTGCGGAGCATCGTCGTATTGTCGTGGAGGATGACCTCGAGCACTCACAAACAGTGTTTTGGTGGAATGGCTCCGGGTACCCTCTGCCCCAGGGTCGTTTCGACTTGGCGTTCACCCTGCGTGCCAGCGATTACCGAGGTGTGCCTGAGGTTCAGGTCGAATGGGTGGATGCCCGCCTGCAGGACGCAGAGGCTGCTGAGGTTCGCGCGCCAGCGCCAGACATTGAGGTGCGCGACCACCGTGGTGCCGACGATCCCGAATCCGTGGTCCACGCTACAATGGCCGATCAGGAGGTACTAGTCTGGGCTGAGGCCAACCTGCCGACTACCCTGGAGGCCCATTCGCGCTTTGATCTGCACCCTGCTCCCGTCTTGGTCCTCTGGACGCTGCCACCTGGCCCGCAGGAGTTGCGCGCTGGATTGGATCAGGTTCAACCACACACCATTCTGTTCTTTGGCCTGCAACCCGGTGTGGATGAGTGGCGTGGCTTCCTTACGCTGCTGGCCGGTATGGCCAAGTTTGCGCTACGGACGCGGGAGGGTTGGCTGCATCTTGAGGCACTCGCGGCAAAGACTGCCCAACGGGTCAGCACCATCTGCCTCGGCTTGGAGTGCCTGGCTGCTCAGAGCCGGTTGCGCATCTCGACCCGCAAAAAAGATCGCTGGCAGGTTTCCTTGCCTGCATCGCAAGCGTTGTCTGAGCTCGATCCTGAAGTCGCCGAGCTGGCTGCTGCTCGCTTGGAAGCGGTGCTGGCTGAAACTGCCGCCTATCGAGAGTACCTGCTACAGGCTCCGCCCGAGGCTATCCTGGGTGACGGCTAGCCGCCCATCAATCCTGTGACCAGCGCCAACAGGACGCCGCCGGCCATCACGCTGCCCAGCTGTCCAGCCGTGTTGGCCCCCATGGCGTGCATCAGGATGAAGTTATCATAGTCTTCTTCCTGAGCTATCTGTGCCACCAGGCGCCCCGCCATGGGGAACGCGCTGATGCCTGCCGCCCCGATCAGCGGGTTGATCCTTCGCCCGCTGAGCACAGACATCAGCTTGCCAAAGAGCAATCCGGCCACCGTGTCCAGGCCGAAGGCCAGCAGCCCCAGCGCCAGGATGCCCAGTGTCTCCAAATTGAGGAAGCTGGATGCCGACATGGTCGAGCCCACCACCAGGCCCAGGAACAAGGTCGCCACATTGATGATCTCGTTCTCGGCTGCCTTCCGGAGACGTTCGACGACCATGCTCTCACGCAGCAGGTTGCCTAGCATCAACATGCTCACCAGCGGCACTGAATCGGGCACCAACAGACCGGCGACCACGGTGATGGCGATGGGAAACACAATCAGCGCCCGTTTGGAGACCGGCCTGGGGGCGTACTCCATCCGAATCTGGCGTTCCTCCTTGCTGGTCATCAGGCGCATGATCGGTGGCTGGATGATGGGGATCAAGCTCATGTAGGAATAGGCTGCGACCGCAATGGGTGCCAGCAACTCCGGGGCCAGTTTCGTTGCGACATAGATCGCCGTTGGCCCGTCGATGGCCCCGATGACGCCGATGGAAGCCGCTTCGTTAAGGGGGAAGCCGATCAGCGTTGCCAGCATCAGCGTCCCAAAGATCCCAAATTGCCCCGCCGCCCCCAGTAGCACCATCTTGGGTTGGGCTAGCAGCGGGCTGAAATCGATCATCGCTCCCACACCGACAAAGATCAGCAGCGGGAACAGCTGGGTGCTGATGCCGGCTTTGTACAGAACCGCGAACAAGCCTAGATCTTCCGTCATCCCCGTCAGGGGGATGTTGGCCAGGATGCAACCGAAGCCAATGGGCAGCAGCAAGACCGGCTCATACTGTTTGATGATGGCCAGCGCGATCAACACCGCGCCAACAGTGATCATCAAGGCATTGCCCAGTGTGAAGCTGGTCAGGCCTTTGGCCAGCTCATTCCACAGTTGAGAGAATTCCATGGCATGGCCTCCAAGAGAACCCGTGACTGTTATCTGGCGTACTCTAGCAGTGGATCATTGTGCCGCACATGCTGACCCGGCGTGACGCAAACCTTGGCGATTTCACCGCTGCGTGTGGCTCGGATCACGTTCTTCATCTTCATGGCTTCTAGCACGCACAATTCTTGTCCGGCTTTGACCGTGTCTCCCACGTCGACGGCCACCGAGTCAATGATGCCCGGGATCGGGGCATAGACGGCCTGGCCGGCCAGCCGCCCCGGCGCTGCGGCCTCTCCGGATGTCCGCCGGCTGGGCCGCGGCGGGGGCGCACGGTGTTCCTCAGCTGTGGCTAGGGTCAGTGGGGCTGACTGGGGCTCCGGCTCTACCGGCTCGGGCCAGACTTCGAACGGCTCTCCCTCTACCATCACCGGAATGGGGCGGGCATGGAGGTCCCCTACCTCGACTTCATATGTTCGATCTTTGACGCGGACTCGTAATCTCATCGTACGGATCCTCGCTGCCCCAACTGTCTGGCGCGCAAAACCGCTTGCCAGGTGCTAACCAAAGCTGTCGGTGGCATGGGGAACGGTTGGGGTTCTTGGTCCGGCTCCAACGCCAGGGCCACCGCTATAGCGGCGATCGCTGCCTGCTGTCGCAACTCCCGTTCCCCCTCTACTTGGTCCGGCTCCAAACTGGGACTGGCAGGCTCAGGACCCTTGGTGGCCGTGGTTCTTTCTCTGGCCGTCAGCTTGACCAGCACGACCATCAATGCCCAAAAGGCCACGATCGCTGCAAATACCAAGCCCATTCCCACCAGGGTGATGAACAGAGCATTACCTAAGGGACTATCCATGGCCAATCCCCATTTCTGACTCTACAAATTTCGCTGTTTCACATTGGAATGTTGCCATGCTTCCGCGGTGGGCCAGACGTCTGTTTGTCCCTCAGGGCGGCCAGTGCGGCGATGATCTTGGGCCTTGTCTCGCGTGGTTCAATGATGTCGTCGATATAGCCCGCACTGGCCGCGTGGTACGGGTTGCTGAAATTGCGACGATACTCTTCCACCAGTCGCGCGCGCTCAGCCTCTGGATCCTCAGCAGCAGCGATCTGCTTGCGGTATACGATGTTCACCGCGCCCTCGGCGCCCATGACCGCAATCTCGGCGCTTGGCCAGGCATAGTTTACATCGGTACCCAAGTACTTGCTGCTCATGACCACGTAGGCGCCGCCGTAGGCTTTGCGCGTGATGACGCTGATCTTGGGAACGGTTGCCTCCGAGAATGCATACAGTACCTTGGCACCGTGGCGGATAATGCCCCGGTGCTCCTGGTCGACGCCGGGCAAAAAGCCGGGTGAATCGATGAATGTCACCAGAGGCACATTGAAACAGTCGCACATACGCACAAAGCGCGAGATCTTGTCCGACGCGTCTAGGTCGAGCACGCCTGCGATCACACTTGGTTCTTGGGAAACGATGCCTACACTATGCCCGCCGATCCGTGCCAGCCCAACGATGGCGTTTTGCGCCCAGCTGGGCTGTAGCTCGACAAATTCTCCATCGTCTACTACTCGGCGGATTACCTCGTGCATGGAGTAGGGGATGCTAGGGTTCAGGGGCACGATGCGATTCAGTGTTTCGTCGGTTCTCAGAGGATCGTCAGCCGGTGTCTTGTATGGAGGGTTCTCCACATTGTTGGATGGCAAGAATCCAAGAACGCGCCGGCACAGGGTCAGTGCTTCCGCTTCTGTAGATGCCAACAGATGCGCTGTGCCACTGATCGACATGTGGACATCGGCTCCACCCAAAAGTCGGGCATCGACCTCTTCACCCGTGACAGCCTTGATCACGGCCGGGCCCGTGATGAACATGTAGGCATGCTCGGCCATGATGATCACATCGGTGATCGCGGGGGAATAGGCCGCGCCGCCAGCACAGGGGCCCAACATTACACTGATCTGGGGGATGACGCCTGAGTACTGAGCGTTCCTGCGAAAGATCTCGGCATAACCGCCTAGTGCCCGGACACCTTGTTGGATGCGAGCGCCGCCCGAGTCGATGAGTCCAATGATCGGCGTCCCGTTGCGCACGGCCAAGTCCATGACCCGGCAGATCTTGCGGCTATGCATCTCGCTCAGGGTTCCGCCAAAAACCGTAAAGTCCTGGGCATAAACGTACACAGTCCGGCCGTCGATCTGCCCGTAGCCGGTGACTACCCCCTCCCCCAAATACTTTTGCTCGCTCAGTCCAAGTTCGTCGCCTTGGTGTGTGAGGAAGGGTTCCAGCTCGTGGAAGGTGCCGGGATCCAACAGTAGATCCAACCGTTCTCGGGCGGTTAGCTTTCCTTGGGCGTGTTGCCGTGCCACCCTGCCCGCGCCGCCGCCCTCGCGCGCTTTGTGGCGCACTTCCCTCAGTTCGACAACTCGTGGATCTTCTTGGGACATGGAAACACCTCGCAACATTGCGCCGACTTTGGGTCGGTTAGGTGCCTGCCACAATCTCGTATGTATCCCGGGCGATGGCCAATTCCTCGTTCGTCGGCACGATCAAGACCTTGGTCCGAGAATGGCGCGCGTTGACCTCCGCGATCTGTCCCTCTGCGCGCCGGGCCTGCACACCTTCTATGCCCAGGAATTCCAGGTCCTGGCAGGACCACTCACAGATCTCAGCAAAGTTCTCCCCAACGCCCCCGGTGAACACGACGCAGTCAAGTCCGCCCATCTCGGCGGCGTAAGCCCCGATGTAGCGCTTGACCCGGTGCGTGTAGAGGTTGAGCACGAGCACCGAACGTTCATAGTGGGGGTGCTCCGGGCCAGCATGGATCGCCTCTTCAAAAACCCGCATATCGCTGGAAAGCTCGGATAGGCCCAGAACGCCGCTTTCTTTGTTCAGCAGGCGGTTGATACCATCCGTGTCCAGTCCTTCCTGTTCCATCAAGTAGGGCACGATGGCTGGATCCAGGTCGCCGCTGCGCGTACCCATCACCAATCCTTCCAGCGGGGTAAAACCCATGCTGGTTATGACCGAGTGTCCGTCACGTACCGCTGTGATGCTGGCGCCATTGCCCAGGTGGCACGTGACCAAGCGCAATGCCTCCAATGGCTGTCCAAGATATTCTGCAGCGCGCTGGGCCACGTACTTGTGAGAGGTGCCGTGGAATCCATATCGGCGGATCCCATATTCGGTGTACAAGCGATAGGGGATGGCATATAGGTAGGCATAGGGCTTCATCGTTTGGTGGAAAGCGGTGTCAAACACTGCGACTTGGGGGAGGTCAGGCAGCAGCTCCGAGATGGCTTCGATCCCTTGGATGTTGGGTGGGTTATGAAGAGGAGCCAACTCGGCATTGTCGTACAGTGCCTGTAGCACGTCAGCGTCGATCCGCACCGATGCGGCGAACTGTTCGCCACCATGGACGACACGATGGCCGACCGCCTGCAGGTCCTGGACGGTTCTGAGGATCCCCTGCTCAGGGTCAACGAGCATATCCAGCACCAACTGGATTGCCTCTGTGTGGCTGTGTACGGCCAGATCCGTACGGTGGACTTTCTCTCGCCCAGGCTGCTTGTGAGTCAGGCTTGGGCTGCCCAGTCCTACCTCTTCGACGACCCCGCTTGCCAGCACAGCCTCAGATGGCGGGTCCAGGTCAAATAGCTTGTACTTGACCGAAGAACTGCCACAATTAAGCACAAGGATTTTCATCGGCGATGATGCCTTTCTCTCAAGTAGTAGATCCGACCGTTGGAGTCCTTTTGCTCACCTTGTAGAAAAAGACAGAGGAACGCCTCTTAGCACAACTGGCCTTCCTCTGTCCAGTGCCTGGGTTCCGCCGACGCCGTTGTCGCTTCCCACCGGGCGCTGTTACATGCATCGGTCAGGGGTGCTCCCCAGCTTTGCGCAGTGTATCACAAGCCAAGGGCACTGTCAAGTACAGATCTTCCACTGACTATGTCTGTTGCAAAGTCTGTCCCCGATGCCGGGACGGCGCATTGCGAAGGAGCGGAGTGACTGCGGCAATCCCCTCTTACCATTTGGAAGTCTGCCACGTCGTCTTCGACGGCTACTAAGAAACTGTTGCTGACTCGGT
>JASFOV010000009.1:0-21390 GCA_050116355.1 Anaerolineae bacterium | reverse complement strand
TTTCGTGGGTCATAACCCAGCCGGCGTTGTTGACCAAGTGGTAGAGCAGGCGATACTCGGTCGGGCGCAGGCGAATCGGCTCACCGTCGACAATGACCTCGCGCTGGCGAAAATCGATCTGGAGATAATCGTCGATGCGCAGAGCCGTCTTGGCGATGGGCGAGGGCATCTCAGCACGGCGCAGGACGGCGCGGATGCGGCTGGCCAGCTCACGAGGGCTGAATGGTTTAGTGACATAATCATCCGCTCCCAACTCCAAGCCGCGAATGCGATCCTCCTCTTCGCCCTTGACCGTCAGCATGATGACGGGCACGGTCGAAATCTCGCGCAGCCGCTCCAGCGTCTCATACCCATCCATCTCGGGCATCATCACATCGAGGAGAACGAGGTCCGGTAGCTCGTCACGGACTTTCTCCAGAGCCTCCATACCGCTTGTGGCCTCGGTGACCTGAAAGCCTTCCAGTTCGAGGTTCATGCGCACAAACCGGATCATGCGCGGTTCGTCATCGACAGCCAAGATCAACTTGTCTTCCGTTGACGTCATTCGACAACTCCTTGAGCGACTGAGGACCTAACAGAGCAACGGATATGTCCTACTTCTTGGGCAACGTAAACATGAAAATGGAACCGCGTCCTGGAGCGCTCTCGACCCACACTCGACCGCCATGCGCTTCGACAATGGCTTTCACCAGGTAGAGGCCTAGGCCAGTGCCCTCTGTGTCGCGGCGCAAGCTGGAGTCGACGCGGTGAAACCGGTCAAAGATGCGCTCTTGTTCCTCGGCAGGGATGCCTATCCCTTGGTCAGCCACATATACAGTGACGCCAGCCCGATCGACACGACCACCGATCCACACCGTACCGCCACTGGGCGAATATTTAACGGCGTTGCTTACCAGATTATTGAGTACCTCACGCAGCCGTTGGGGATCCGCCCATACCAGTGGAAAGTTAGGATCAAAGTCTAGCTCAAAGTCGTGCACGTCGGTTTGCGTGCGAAAGCCGTCGATGACCTTTTCGGCCAAGCGAGGCAGATTGATATCGGTCGGCTCCAGTTTGAGCCCCCCTGCCTGGATGCGGCTGGCCTCGAGCAAGTCATCAATGAGGTGGGTCAAGCGATCTGCTTCCTCCCCGATGACATCGAGGCTCTCTTGCATAAACTCGCGGTCCCAGTCAGCATCCTCACGGCGCAGGGTCTCGGCATAGCCCTTGATCAGGGCCACGGGCGTCTTGAGCTCGTGAGAAACGACCGACACAAACGTAGATTTGAGTTCCTCGGCTTGGCGAAAGCGAGTAATATCGACGACATTGAATATGGTACGAGTTAGGGCGCCCTCTTCATCGTACAAGGGGGTGGCGGTGACCCCCACCGTAAGCGGTGGCCCGCCGCGCCGGACAACATCGCCCTCAACATAGTATCGCTCACCAGCGGCTGATTCCCGGTGAGCAGGTGGCTGGGGCAGATCAACTGGCTGGTCTTGCCGATCGCGTAGGACCAACACCTCGGCAGGGGTGGTCCCCCGCGCCTCATCTGGCTCGCGGCCAGTGATCCGTGCCAGGGTGCGGTTAAAGGCCTGAACATGGCCCGCCGCATCAACGATCATCACACCGTCGGCGCTGTTGTAAATGATGGCCGAGAGGGCCTCGCGCTCCTCATTGACCTGGCGATAGAGTTCGGCATTGCGCACAGCGATGGCTGCTTGGTCTGCAAAAGCCGCCAACAACGCCTGGTCATTGGCCGAAAACGCCCCTCCCATGCTACGAAAGATATAGATCGCGCCGATAAGCTCTTCTTCGATGACTAGCGGCAGGGCAACGAGGCGGCTGAAGGCCAGGCCAGCCGCCGCGGCCACCACGCCAAGACGCATTTGCAGATCGGGCAGATGCCAACGCGAAAGGACTTCTTGCAGCTCGTCCATATCCGCTAGGTCGGCCCACAGGGGCTGGAAGAAGCGGAGCACCCGGTTGGGCAAGCCATAGCTGGCCCGCACCTGCAGAGCACCCTGGCGGTCGCGGAGTACGATAATGCCCGCCTGCCCGCGCAGGATCTCGACCGCGCTGCGCAATGTGAGTTCAAGCAGCGATTCGAGATCGAGCCGGGAGGTCATAGCCCGGCTGATCTCGAGCAGGTAGTCGCGCTGGCGAAGTTGAAAGTCTTGCATGGCCCAGCAATTGTAGCACAAGCCTGAGGGGATGGCAAAAAGCACGGTTGGCACCAGAACATACTTGGTGCCAACCGTGCAGGATTTTGGGGACTATGCGCCGTATTTTGTCAGACGCAGGGCGTGGCCCAGAGCCAGAGGCAGTTCATCGCTGGCAGGAAAGACGCCCAGGCTACCGCGCCCGCAGGCCCGTTCGCCAAACTCGGCGACGCCGTCGGGCCGGCAGTAGGAACTCCACAACAGTGTGGGCACCGGGTGCCAAGAGTGGCTCTTTAGTGCCGAAGGGGTCGAGTGATCGCCAGTGACAACGATCACATCGGGTTGCAGATCCAGAATGGCCGGCACGACAACCTCGTCCACATGGGCAATTACACTCGCCTTGCGCTCAAAGTCGCCATCCTCGCCGGCCGAGTCCGTCTTTTTGACATGGAAGAAGAAATAGTCATATTCGTCCCAGTGTTCCCGGAGCGTCTCGATCTCATCTTCGACAGCCTCGCCCGCCACGGGCAGCACCTCCATGCCGACAAGCTTGGCCACGCCGCGGTACATGGGATAGGTGGCGATGGCGCCGGCTTTAAGGCCAAAGATGTCTGGGAACTTGGGAAAGTCAGGATCTTTGGCAAAACCGCGAAGATTCAGCGAGTTCGCTGGGGCATGATCGCGGAGCACCTCGCGGGCGGCGGTGATCCAATCGTTGACAAGCTCGGCGGTGGCTTCAGACGCCTCATCCCTGGCACGCGCCGGCAGGGACGGGACGCCCACCTTCTGCGGATCGGTGTCGGCGATGTTGCCATGCAGCGTCTGGCCCGCAGTGGGGCGCACCACGAGCACAAAGCGATACTCCTTGACCACCTCGACGAAAACTTGGACGCCGGGCAACTGGATACCGCGTAGTAGCTCGACCATTTTCTGACCATACTCGGTGGGGATGCGCCCGGCACGGCGGTCGGTAATCAGCCCCTCCTCATCAACCGTCGCAAAGTTGCCGCGGGCGGCCACATCGTGTGGCTGGAGATCAAAACCGATGCCCAGCGCCGAGAGAACACCACGACCGACTTCGTACCTAATAGGATCATAACCGAACAGGCCAAGATGGGCCGGGCCGCTGCCCGGCGTCACGCCCGGCCGTACTGGCACGGCCAAGCCCAACTGAGAACGAGCCGCAAGGGCGTCAAAGTTGGGGGTAGCGGCGGCTTCTAGCTCGGTCTTGCCGTCCAACTCACGGGGCAGTCCACCCAAACCATCCAGCACGAGGTGAACGATCTTGGTATCAGCAGGTATGTGCAGGGTTTCCATCACGGTAAAATCTGTCATTGTCTTCACTCCAAAGAACAATGCACAATTCCCGTTCGGAGAATTGTGCATTGTTAGTTGTCCATTTCAACTGGTCTATCGGATAGCTTCCTCGGTGTCGCGGTCAAAGAGGTGGATGTTGTCCATGTTGACGACAATGTCCATCTCTTTGCCCACCCCTGCGCTGGTGCGCGGGTCCATCCTCGAGATGAACTGCTTCTGACCGGTGAGCAGATAGACAAAGATCTCGTTGCCCATCAGCTCGGTCACGTCCACTTTGGCCTCCATCGGCTCGGCGCGGATGCCTGGCGGGGTGAACTCGCGGTCGTGGATATCCTCCGGCCGGATGCCAAAGATGACTTGCTTGCCCGAGTAGGGACGGGCCACGTCCACGCGCTCGGCAGGCAGCTTGAGACGGAAGGTGCCGCCATCGACGTACAGGTCGCCATCTTGCTGTACCAAGGTCACGTCAAAGAAGTTCATGGCCGGACTGCCGATAAAGCCGGCGACGAAGACATTGTCGGGCAAATCGTACAGGTTCTGCGGGCTGTCGATCTGCATCATGATCCCATCGCGCAGCACGCAGATGCGGCTGCCCATGGTCATGGCCTCCGTCTGGTCGTGGGTGACATAGATGAAAGTCGTCTCCAGGCGCTGGTGCAGCTTGGAGATCTCGGAGCGGGTCTGGACCCGCAGTTTGGCGTCCAGGTTCGAGAGCGGCTCGTCCATGAGGAACACCGCTGGCTCGCGGACAATCGCCCGACCCAGGGCCACGCGCTGGCGCTGACCACCGGAGAGCGCCTTGGGCTTGCGCTCCAGCAGATTCTCGATGCCCAGGATGGCGCCTGCCTCTTGGACGCGGCGCTGGATCTCGGCCTTGGGCGTCTTGCGCAACTTGAGGCCGAAGGCCATGTTGTCATAGACCGACATGTGCGGATAGAGGGCATAGCTCTGGAAGACCATGGCGATGTTGCGGTCTTTGGGCGGCACGTCGTTCACCACTCGATCGCCGATGGAGATGACACCTTCGCTGATCTCCTCCAGGCCCGCCAGCATCCGCAGGCTCGTCGACTTTCCGCAGCCGGAGGGGCCGACAAAGACCAAGAACTCTTTATCCTCGATAAAGATGTCCAGGTCCTGCACGGCGACCACGTCGCCGAATCGCTTCCAGACATGTTCGTAGGTAATACTTGACATTGTAAAAGTCTCTCCTTGGAAAGAGTCGAGATACAGGGGACAGAACTGTTCGGTCACGTCTGGGTAGCCAACCTATTGCGCCGTTGGCAAGACGTGGGCTCATTGCCAAAACCGCTCCCCAGCATCTCAGGGTATGATCTAGCATGGGTGCGGCGGATTCATCACTGTGGGGTAGACAGCGAGCCTGGGCCGCTCAGGCTGTGGTCACCGATCGATTCCCGTGCACCTCCAGGTGCCGGCCCGGGAAGACGTGAAATCCCAATCGCCCTTGGGTCTTCCCCTCCGGCGGTGGTCAGGCAAGGGCATCAATAATTATACCCCATTTCAGCAGGTAGGGCAAATCAGGGGTCAGACAGGCTTGCCTCGGCCATAGAATGATCAGGCAGAAGGTGAGCAGCAAGGTTTGCTCTGCCTTGGTTTTTACAGTATAATGCAAGAGTACGTTCGATCGCGTTGTCCTGGCGTTCGGACCAAACCCGTACGAGGAGGTCCTTTATGGCCACACCTGACGTTCGCATTGTCCCTGTTACGACACAGGCGCAGCGACGCACCTTCGCCTCGTTCCCGTGGACCCTTTACAAGAACGATCCCAACTGGGCACCCAAGATCTATATGGATCACGTGGCGATGCTCGATCCGGAGAAGCACCCCTTCTGGGAACACGCCAAGCAGCAGTTGTACCTGGCTCTCCGGGGTGACGAGTTGGTGGGCACAGTTTCCGCCCACGTCAACTACCGGCATAACGAGGTGCACAAGGACAAGGTGGGCTTTTTCGGCTTTTTTGAGGTGATCGAGGACTATGACGTGGCCAAAGCCCTCCTGGATGCGGCGGCGGACTGGTTGCGGCAACAGGGCATGAAGGCCATCCGCGGACCGGAAAACCCCTCGCAGAATGAGGAGGTGGGGCTGCTGATTGACGGTTTCGACCGTCCTCCGGTGCTCATGATGACCTATAACCCCACCTACTACGAAGATTTTCTCGAGCGGTACGGTTTGGAAAAGGCCCAAGATCTCTACGCTTGGATCATCCGCACCGATATCTTTGACAAAGATGTGCAGCGCTTACCACGCAAATTCTTGCGTGTTGCGGAACGGTGCAAAGAACGGGCCAACCTGGCGGTACGCAAGCTTGACATGAAGCAGTTCGACCAAGAAGTGGAGCGGGCCAAAGTGGTCTACAACAGTGCTTGGGAGATCAACTGGGGCTTTGTCCCCTGGACCGAGCACGAGATCGAACATCTGGGCCAGGAACTCAAGTTCATTATCGACCCCGACTTGGCCTACGTTGCGCTACTGAATGGCGAACCAGTTGGGATCTCGGTGGGCCTTCCCGATGTGAATCAGGCGCTGATCAAAGCCCGTCCCCAGCCAAACACGTGGAGCCTACCGTGGACTCTGCTCAAGTTCCTCTGGCATCGACGCAACATCGACACCTTCCGGCTGATGATCCTGGGTGTCATCCCCGAACACCGCACGCTGGGTATCGACGCGGCTATGATCGTTGAGACGGCACGGGCCGCCTTTGCCAAAGGGTACGACTACTGCGAGATGTCCTGGATCCTCGAGACAAACGACATGATGAACCGGATCATCGATCGCCTGGGCGGCACGATCTACAAGACCTACCGGATCTATGAGAAACCGCTAACGGATGGCGATCAGTCATTGCCCGAGGAAGAGTAGGGACCGTCCAAGGCCCAATCGGCACCCTTTTCCGGGCGGGTTGGGTGCTGATGGCGGGGGGGATGTGACCGTGGCTGGGGAGAGAAGGGTCAAGCCTACCATCCGGATCGCCAATCCGGCAGACGCTGCTGCCATCTCGGGCCTGCTGTGCGAGTTCACCGGGGAATTGCTGCCATCCGATGATTTGGCGCGGCAAATAGCCGCGACCGAGGGGCAGGAGATCGTCTTTTTGGCTCAAGGACGCAATCAACTGGCTGGCCTGCTAGTGCTGCAGATAAGGACCTCCCCTTCCAACCCAACGGCCCAGGCCGAGATCACCGAGCTGTGCGTGCATTCAGCAGCGCGACGGCAAGGAGTGGGCCGGGCACTGGTCGACACGGCAGTGGCCTTTTGCCGGGCGCAGGGCCACTCCGAGATCCTGCTCTGGGTCGATCCGGCGAATAAGACCGGCTTGGTCTTCTACCAGGCACTGGGATTTCAACAGGGTCCGTGGGAGATGCACAAGCAGATCGACGACGAGTAACTTCTTGAAATTGGTACACACTGCAAAAGCTGGTATAATGGTCCGCGCCGGCCGACTCAAGCGCGGACCATTCTCATGGGAGTTCTATGGGGAACATGGCTCTAGACGAACAATTGTGGCATACCCTGACGGTGGCTGAAGCGACCACCGCCCTGGGCGTCGATCCGGAGATCGGATTATCGGAGGAGGAGATCGGCCGGCGGCAAGCGGAGGTCGGGCCCAACGAATTGCTAGAAGCACCCCCTCGTAGCTTCTGGCAGATGTTGTTGGATCAGTTCAACCAGTTTTTGGTGATTATCCTCATCGTGGCCGCCATTGTCTCAGCCCTTATCGGCGTGACCGAGTACACGCGCACCGGTGACACCACCGAGTTCATCGACGCCATCGCCATCATGACCATCGTCATCGTGAACGCCATCCTCGGGGTGGTGCAGGAGGGCCGGGCCGAGCAAGCATTGGCCGCGCTCAAAAAAATGTCGGCCCCCAATGCTCACGTATTGCGCGGCGGGCATCTCATTACTGTGCCATCCCGCGACCTAGTGCCCGGCGACATTGTGCTCCTAGAAACAGGCAACTATGTCCCGGCCGATGTGCGCCTGATCGAAAGCATCAACCTGCGCATCGATGAAGCCTCGCTCACCGGCGAGTCGGTTCCGGTGGGTAAGGACGCTGGCGATGTGCTGGATGCTGGCGCGGCGGTGGGCGATCGTTGGAACTTGGCCTTCATGAGCACCCTGATTACCTATGGCCGCGGCCAGGGCCTGGTGGTCAGCACCGGCATGCAAACCGAGATCGGCAAAATCGCCGAGATGATCCGATCCTACGAGGAAGAGCAGACCCCGCTCCAGGTCAAACTGGATCGCTTGGGCCGGACCTTGGGCATCATCACCCTGGTCATCTGCGCTCTGGTGGGCGTGGTCGGCATCGTACGCGACACACAACTGGCGGTGCTGTTTGCGCAGGGTTTCACCGCTTACTTTGGCCTGGAAGAGACAATTCCCAAACTGATCGAGATGTTTATGGTCGCCGTGAGCCTGGCCATTGCCGCGGTACCCGAGGGCCTGCCCGCCGTGGTCACCATTTCGCTGGCGCTGGGCATGCAAGAGATGGTTCGCCGCCACGCCCTGATCCGCAAGCTGCCGGCCGTCGAGACGCTGGGCTCAGCGACGGCGATCTGTTCAGACAAAACCGGCACTCTGACCCAAAATGAGATGACCGCCGTACAGATGTACGTGGACCGTAGCCTGTTGACCATCACCGGCGAAGGATACCGGCCTGACGGCCGCTTCCAGGACGACGACGAGAGGGTAGGCCTGGACGGCTATCCGGGGATGCGCTTGCTGCTGCGAGCGGGTCTGCTGTGTAACGACGCCCGCCTAGAAAAAATCGATGAAAACGAAGGTGATTCTTGGCGCATTGCCGGCGATCCGACCGAAGGGGCGTTCGTCGTGGCCGCCGCCAAGGCCGGCTACTGGAAGCACGACTTGGCCCAGGAATATCCCCGTGTCGCCGAAATCCCCTTTGACTCGGACCGCAAGCGTATGACCACCTTTCATCCCGATCCGCGCTACGGCGGCTACGTTGCCTATATGAAAGGCGCGCCCGATATCGTCTTGGGCCTGTGCGAGCGGGTTCTTGAGGATGGCCTAATACGGCCTTTGACCGACGAGCGACGCCAGAACATTCTAGAGCAGAACGAGGCGCTGGCGGCCAATGCTCTGCGGGTGCTGGGCGTGGCCTTCCGTCCTCTGAAGGAGGTGCCAGAGAATCCGCAACCGGACGAGTGGGAGAAGGAATTTGTCTTTATTGGGTTGTTGGGCATGATCGATCCGGCGCGCCCCGAAGTAGCCCCTGCCATTCGTACGGCGCGACACGCCGGGATCGACACCGTCATGATCACCGGCGACTATCTCAACACCGCTGTGGCCATCGCCAAGGAGATCGGCTTGCTGCGCGAGGACGATCGGGCGCTAACCGGCGCCGAACTAGATGCGCTGCAAGAAGACGAATTTCTGGATCTCGTCGAAAATGTAGCAGTGTACGCTCGCGTCTCACCCCAGCACAAGGTCAAGATCGTCGATGGGCTCAAGAACAAGGGTCACATCGTGGCCATGACGGGTGACGGTGTGAACGACGCGCCCGCTTTGAAGCGCTCGAGCATCGGTGTGGCGATGGGCATCACCGGGACCGACGTGACCAAAGAGACGGCAGACATGGTGCTGACCGACGACAATTACGCCAGCATTGTCGGGGCGATTGAGCAAGGGCGCATCATCTATTCCAACATTCGCAAGTTTGTGTACTATTTGCTGTCGTGCAACATGGCCGAGATCGCCATTCTCCTGGTGGCCATGCTGGCCGGTTGGCCCCTGCCCCTGATTCCGATCCAGTTGCTGGTGCTGAACCTGCTGACTGATGGTCTGCCAGCCCTGGCGCTGGGCATGGAAAAGGGTGATCCGGACGTCATGGACCAGAGACCCCGTCCTGTGAACGAGCCGATTATCAACCGCGAGATGGTCATCGGCATCGTGGTGCAGACAGTGGCGATCTCGGTGGCGACGCTGGCCGCGTTTCTCGTTGGACTGGAGACAGGCGAGGAACATGCCCGGACGATGGCATTTGCCACTCTGTCTATCTCGGAACTCCTGCGGGCCTACACCTCCCGCTCAGAACGCTACTCACTGTGGGCCATCGGCGTGTTCAGCAACAAATGGATGCAGTGGGCCGTATTGATCTCGCTCATCATTCTATTGGCCATCATCTACGTACCGTTCCTGGATCCAATTTTTGGTACGACCTACTTGACAGCGCAGGACTGGCTGATTATGCTGCCCCTCATCTTGATACCGTCCATTGCAGCCGAGATCAACAAGTGGGCCCTGCGCAAGCTGAGCGAACGGGACCAACAGGCGCGGCTGGCGGTATGAGTACCCGATCCGAGCGTCTGGCGTCGCACGACAAACAGACCAGAACGGGGAGCCAACTCACAAAGTTGGCTCCTATTCTGTTAATCGCTGGCTTGGTGTTGGTGCATGGCATCATCAACTGGTTGTGGCTGGCAGACAATGTGGTCCTGCCAGGAGCAGATCGCGCCGAGCACCTGGCCCGCAGCCTGCGGTACACCCAGATGCTGTCGCCGCCGACGGTGCAGGGCCTGTTCAACACCCTGGTGGCCCATCCTGTCCGACCCTCGCTGTTCCACATCTCTGCCGCGCTAGCCTATGCACTCTTTGGTTTCTCGGTAGACGCCGGGGCCATGGTCAATCTTCTCTACCTGGCCATCCTGCTGTCGGCCACCTACGCTCTCGGAGTCAAGCTCAAAGGTCGTGCAGCGGGGCTTCTGGCCACAGCCCTGGTCGGCACCTACCCGATGATCTATGCCATGTCTCGCTACACCTACATGGAGTTTGCTCTGACCGCAATGGTCACAGCCACGATCTACCTTCTGGTGGCCAGCGATGGGTTTCAGAAGCGATCCGCCTCACTCCTGTTCGGCGTATGCTTGGGGCTGGGGTTGCTCACCAAGCGGACGTACGTCGCCTTTGTACTCGTGCCAGCTGTGTATGTCGTGCTTCGCTACAAGCTACTTGCCGTACTGTGGCGCCGGGTGGCTCGACGACCTCACGTCGACTGGCGCCGGCTAGTCGTGGCCTTGGTGGGCGGTGGGCTGCTGGCCAGCCTGTGGTTCTTTCCCAATCGAGAGACGACTTCCTTACTGCTATTGGGCCCTTGGCTGCTTCCCGGCTGGTGGCTCCTAACAGCCACGACCATCTACTTGATTGCCTTGCCATCCTCACCGGAGAGCAATTGGCTGGCTTCCCTGTTCCTAGGAGCCAGCGTGGCTTCGGTATGGTATCTAGCTCGGATCGAGTTCGTCGCGCGGGCTACGGGCTTTGCCTACGGCGATCTGGGCCCCGACGACCGCGTCTTCTCCTGGCTTGATCTCCATACCTATGACTACTATCTACGGTGGATTGTCATCGAGCATATCTCTCCGTTCTACGCTGCCTTTGCCCTGTTAGCGGCTGCCATCCTGCTCCACTATTGGTACCGCAAGCGACCCAGACTATCCACGGCATGGTGGGCACTCCTCAGTTGGTTGGGCGGCGGCTATGCTTTGATGACCTTTACCCTATACCGCCAGTCCCGAGCTATCCTGCCGCTGCTCCCCGCCCTGGCCCTGCTGACGGCTGCCGGGTTGTGGAAACTGCAGCGGAAACGCCTGCGCTCAACTTTGGTCACCATCATGCTGATCGGTGGTGTGGTGCAGCTGATTTTCCTGTCCTTCTCCACCTTCCAGCCGATCGTGGATGCAGTCAGCGGCGACACATTTGGGCTCTTTGCCCAGGGAACCCACATCCAATGGCCCGATTGGGGACCCACCGACCCAGACTGGGCCACCCACCAGGCTCTACTGGAGCACCTCGAGTCGTACCGCCGCACCCAGAACCAGGAGGTGGTGCGACTGGCGCTACTGGCCAACTCGCCATACATTAACGCCTCCCAATTCCAACCCTTGATCCTTACAGCCTACCCCAATGTTGTAGTGGACAGCCTGACACGAGAGTCGATCAAGGGACGCTCGGCGTACCAGCGGATCTTTGATTACGATTTCGTCGCGCTCAAAGAAGAGAACCGCGTCGTAGCGGACACGGAGCGCGGGTTGATCGACCGCTTGTTGAACGATCCGCCCCTCGCTTTTTCGCAGAGTTTTGAGCTGGATCGGATCTACAGCCCGCCGGACGGGGAGGTTGTCTATCTTTACAGGAAGCAAACTGTCGACGAAGCAGGTCCTGAGGCGATCTATATCTCCGATCTGACGGCATACCTAAAGAGCGTCGCCCGCCCTGGGGATGCCATCCTGCTCGATGCTGCAGCGATGGTGATCCCTGTAGCCCAAGTATTGGGTGAAATGCCGACCCTGTACCTGGCACCTTTGCGCGACGAGGAGCTAGCTGCAATCATGGCTCGGCACCCGCGCCTGCTGGCTGTCGATTGGGAGGCGGCTGCCTCAGACTATACGTGGCTGGATCTACATGCCTATCGAGCCGGCAGTGAGTGGTTCGGCGACATCCAGTTGCTGCCCTATGGCCAGCCGGTGGACCTCACAGAGCGCCAAAGCGGCGCTCGCTTTGGCCCAACCCTGATCCTGGAGCGCTATGCGCTGCCCGACCACACGCTAACACCCGGCGATGTACTGCCCATAGACCTGGTTTGGCGCACCACAGAGGCGCCGGGCACCCGCCTCAAACTCTTTGTCCAGCTTCTGAATCGCGACGGTCGCCTCGTGGGCCAGCACGACGGGCAGCCGGTCGGTGGACTGCGGCCTACCTCTGAGTGGTCCGCTGGCGAGGTGGTTACCGATCGATGGGGTATCCTGCTCCCGGCGGATCTGCCCTCCGGCACGTATACCCTCATCGCTGGCTGGTACCCAGCGGACGGCGGCGACCGCCTACCGGTCACCGGGGCCAATGGGGAAGCCTTGGGCACACACCTGGAGCTGGGAACCGTGACGGTTGTTAGCCCCTAGACATGGACCAGCTGGCCTTAGTGGCAGGCTGGATCAGGGCGGTCGCCGGACATCAGGTCTAGACGGCGCACTGCACACTCCAAAATATCGGCATGGTCGAAGGCCAGTGGGGGCAACGCTCCGAGGTCGAACCAGCCAGTCTGGTCCGCATCACTACCAGCCTGGGGCTGCCAGGCTCGCGCTTCTTCTTCATCCAGCCAAGCCCCAAATGCCACACTGATGGTCCAACCCCTCGGGTCGCGTCCAGGGTCCCCAAAGGTGTACAGCTGTTCCAAGCGGGCGGGCTCAACGCCTGTCTCTTCCTTCAGCTCACGGCGAGCCGCAGTGGCCAATGGCTCGTGGGGCTCCACAAACCCACCGGGCAGAGCCCAGTACCCGGCAAAGGGTGGCTTGGCCCGCCGGACCAGGAGCACTTGGGGGTGTCCATGCTGGGACGCGATCACCACCACATCCACAGTCACCGATGGGTGCGGGCGGAGGTTGGCCATCACACGCCTCCATAGGCCGACAGGCCGCCGTCGACGACTACCGTCGTGCCATGTACAAAGGGGGCGTTGTCCGAAAGCAACAACAGCGCCGGTGCGATCAGGTCCTCCGGGTGACCAAAGCGCTCTACGGGCGTGTGGTCCAGGATCCTTTGCCCTCGATCTGTGAGCCCGCCATTCTGCTCATCAACCAGTAGAAATCGATTCTGTTCGGTCAAAAAGAACCCCGGCACCAGGGCATTGACCCGGATTTGGGGCGTATACTCCTGGGCAAAGTGAACAGCCAGCCATTGGGTAAAGTTCACGACGGCTGCCTTGGCTGCCGAATAGGCCACGCTACGGGTCAACGGGCGGTAGGCGCCCATCGACGCAATATTGAGGATGCGCCCATGATCTTGTTCGACCATCTGCCGGCCAACTACCTGGCAGGCCAAGAAGGTGCCCATGAAGTTGAGGTCAAAGACCCAGCGTACAGCATCTTCCGGCAGGTCAAAGAAAGACAACGTTTGGCTCGTCGTAGCTTCCTTCTTGGCGCCCCCCGCACCGTTGATAAGGATATCGATGGACCCAAACGCTTCAAGCGTCTGCTGGGCCAACCTGTGCAAGGACTCTTTGGACAGCACATCGGCCTGTAGGGCGATGGCCCGTCCGCCCTGATCCACAATCTGGTGGGCAATCTCCTCCGCCGTGTCCATCCTGGCATGGCCTACTACCACCACAGCCGCCCCTTGCCGGCCCAACGCTAGGGCCAGTGCACCGCACAGCACACCGCTGCCGCCGGTGATGACCGCCGTCTTGCCCCCAAAGTCGAACGATCTGTCCAGGTCCATAGGACACCATCCTCTTCCGATCAACTAGGTAGTGTTGACATTTCAACAGTTTGCAGCGTAGGAAGTGCTGGTTCGTTCGCTCGTCTCAGGCGTGAAATTACCAAATGTCAACACGGCCTAGACGTGTTCTGGATGAGGTTTTTCCCATCACCAGAGTCACGCTCCAATATACGGGCGTAAGTGGAGGCACTGGAGGCGATTGGCCTCCAGTGCCGTGCACCAGACCTATCTGACTGTAGATGCCCGGCGCCTAGCCCATCGCCAGTGAGTCCTCCTACTGGACCACCATCACCTTGACATCCTGCAGGGTTTCGGCTCGCTTGATGGCGTCAATGGCCTGATCCAGCGAGTAGCGCGCTGTGACCAGCGGCGAGACATCGATCCGCTTGGCTGCCAACAACCGGATTGCGTAGGGGAAGATGCCACCCGAGTGACCCACCGAGCCGTGGATATGTAGCCGCTGCCACTGCATTTTTAGCACAGAGACCGGCACCCGCTCCATGCCCATGCCGGCTTGCATGATCTTGCCGTTGGGCGTCAGAACCTCCTCAAAGACTGGGTAGGTCTGAGGACCGGCAGCCGCCGCCTCGACGGCGAACATCACACCGTCGCCCCGCGTCGCATCCATAATAATATCAGCCGGCAGGACACCATCCTTCTGGGCACCGATAGGGTCAAAGGCAAAGTCAGCACCCATCTGCAGCGCCATCTTGCGGCGCGGCGCTGAAGGTTCCATGACGATCACCTGGGCGGCCCCAGCGGCGCGCGCCAGGGCAATGGCCATCATGCCCACGGGACCACAGCCAGCCACAACTACGTTGCTGCCCGGCAGAAAACCGCCCGCCGAGATGAACATGCCGTTGTAAGCGACACAGCAGGGCTCGACCATCGCCCCAATCTCGTACGCCTTGGCCTCGTCGCCGTAGGCTTCGGCAATGGCGTTGATCTGCCAGCAATGTTTTTCTGGGGCGACGACATAGTTGGCAAAGGCACCTTGTACCGTGAACCCGATCTCCTCCAAATTGGTGCATTGGTCAAAGAGACCGCTCCGGCAGGCAGTGCACTTACCGCACCATTGCATCTCCTCGACGGCAACCAAATCGCCCACCTGAACGTTGCGGACATCCCTGCCCACCTCCACCACCTTTCCCGACCACTCATGCCCGAGGACCACAGGCAGCTTGCAGTGACCGGGATAGGCGGTATAGCCATCCTGCAACTTCTGGTACAAGTGAACATCACTGCCACACACGCCGCAAGCTTTCACTTCGACGAGTACCTCGTCCGGACCCGGCTCCGGCACGGGGATGTCGATCATCTTGAGGGTGGGGTTGTAAAAAGCCATGCTGCCGTTGTAGGTGCTCTTGGTTCGCAGCTCTTGCTCAGTGAAGCGATACTCCGCTTTCGGTTTCCACTCCGCATCGAGTAACAGTGCATCCATCAGTTTGTTCCCCCTTTTCTGTTGCTATGTTCCAAAGCCACAACAACTCCGCTCTACTCATCTTGACCCAACACGCTGGGGTGCCGGGCTGCAGTCTACGTCCTTTTGCTCAGCCGTCTCGACTGATCTTGATCCCTCCATACCTTTACGCCCCAGACTTAGGATAGATAGCGAAGCGCGACGCGGCGGAACTCTTCCGCTCGTTCGTCGACGACCTGCGGGCCATCGGCCACCGTTACCCCAAAGGCTGCGCCCAGGCCTGGATCGGGAACGCCAATGCTGATATTGATGGCTCGTGACAATAGTTCGTCGGTCTGAGGCAACATCCCTTGCCAATAGTGTACCTCACCCCCTCTGTCCACATAATGCGGGCAGGAGAAGGAACAACCTAGCGGATTGACGACACGTTGCTCCAGCAGGTGCTCCATATTCCCATAGACGTGCCAACCCGCCTGGGCGATCACGGTGCTATCCAGATCAGCGGCTATCTTGGCAGCAATGGCAGCGCTGGGCAAGATCACGGTCAGGATCGTGCCAATTTCGTCCTGGGGGTCGATCACCTCCCGAAACTCCAGCCCGGGCAGATCGACGATGGCCGCTTTGAAGCGTTGTTTGTTGGCGCGCAGGTGTCCGAGCATGGGCGCCAGCCTGCGAATCTGGGCCAGCAACACCGCTGCTTGAAGCTCGGTGTAGCGAAAGTCAAGGCCCAGGAAGGGTCGCTTTCCGATCTCAACCCCGGTGCGCAACGGCGCATGCCCTTGATCATGGAAAGCGAAGCAGCGCGTGTAAAGCCCCTCGTCGTCGGTGATAATCATCCCACCGTCGCCCGATGTCACCGTCTTGAAGACGTTGAAGCTAAACGTCCCTACATGGCCCAGGGAGCCGACCGGTTGTCCTTTGTAGGATGCGCCAAAGGCTTGGGCACAGTCTTCGACCAGGAACAAGCCATGTTCGGTCGCAATCGCCTTCAGCTCATCCAGACGAGCTGGATTGCCCATCATGTGCACCGCCATGATGGCTTTTGTTCGCGATGTGATCTTTTTCGTGACATCCTCCGGATCAAGGTTGAGGGTCCGATCCACCTCGGCAAGTACCGGGACAGCGCCAGCATAGACAACCGACGACATACTCGCCACAAAGGTGAACCCAGGCACGATAACCTCATCACCCGGCCCGATCCCTAGCCCTACCAGAGCGGTCAACAATGCCGTGGTACCCGAGTTGACCGCCAACGCATACCGCACCTGCGATCGACGGGCCATTTCTTCTTCCAGTTGCAGGACTTTGCCCTGGAAGCGTGGATCGCCCCCGATCTGGTAGCGATACAGGTAGCCTGATTTGAGAACATCCATCACTTCCTTGATCTCTTCTTCGCCCACCAGATCCATTCCAGGTCCTGGCATTTCAACTCCTCTCAGCAGCTGCCCGCCAGCTGCCTGCTAGTATGGCTCGCGCAGGAACCGCTGCGCTGCTTGGCCCACCCACCTGCTCTGGGCCAGGATGGGAGATGCCTAACGCACAAAGGCAACCCCTCCATCCACCGTCAGGATCGCTCCAGTGATCTTGGCCGCCTTGTCCGAGACCAGAAACAGCGCAGCGTTGGCCACATCCACCGGCAGAATGTTGGCTTGGAGCGCGCAGCGTTGGCGGTAGAACTCTGGAATCTCTTCTTCAGAGATGTTGTAGCGCTGCGCCGTGCCCAGCCGGTAGCTATCGTCCTCCCAAAGAGCAGAACCTTCGAGGACGGCATCGGGGCAGATGCTGTTGACGCGGATGCCGGAGGGACCAAGTTCCATGGCCAGAGAACGGGCCAACGTCAACTCTCCCCCCTTGGTGGCACAGTAGAGGCTCTTGTTCGCCGCGCCGGCCAGGCCATTCTTCGAGGAGATAAAGAGCAAAGAGCCCTGGGTGCCCGAGCCCTTCATGATTCTGACCGCTTCGCGGGCGCATTTCACATAGCCCTTCAGATTGGTGTCGATGATCCAGTCGATATCCTCGTCGGATAGTACATCCACGGCCTTGATCTGGGTCGCCGCAGCATTGTTCACCAGAATGTCCAAGCGTCCAAACTCTACGATTGTGCGCTCGAAGGCATGCCTCACTTGCTGGCTATCACATACATCGGCCACAACAGCCAGGACCTTGCCACGGCCATGCATGGCTTCCAGTTCCTCAACAAAGCGGTAAAGTCTCTCTTGGGCAATATCTACCAACACAACTCGGGCGCCGGCCTCGACCAACCCGCGGCTGATCGCCCGTCCGATGGCTCCCGCTCCACCCGTGATCAGGGCTACCTGACCAGCCAAGCTCCCATTCTCCGATGCCATAATCCAGCTTACCTCCTCAAAGATCCGACACGTTTCGATTCACGTTGAGCGCGCAAAGCGCTCACGTGCAGACGCGCCTCTCCGTCACAGATGGGATACGCCGCGTCCATCAGCCTATGCGCTGGCCAAGATGGGATTCCAACACCCGGTAGGTCTCATTAAAGACCCGCCGCCGGTCCCGATAGAGTGCCACACTTGCCGGGTCTGGCTCCGCCTGGCTCTCGAGCCGTACTGTGCGCTGGCTGGCAGCTGGCAGATTTTCGTAGAGGCCGGCTCCCACACCGGCCAGCAAGGCAGCCCCCAAACATCCCGGTTCATCGATATCCACGATCTCGAGGGTATGATCCAGCGCATCGGCGATGATCTGTCTCCACGTGGCCAACCGGCTCCCACCGCTCCGGCCCGTACGCAGGACTGCTATCGGCTGCCCTGCCTCCCGGGCGATAGCCTGGATGGCATCCGCACAATTGGCAATGGCAAAAGCTACACCCTCCATGATGCTGCGTACCAGATGCCCTTGTCCATGCCAATGCCGGATGCCCAGAAAGGCGCCCGTTGCTTCAGGGTTATAGAAGGGCGACCGTTCTCCGAACAGGTAGGGATGGAAAAGCAAACCGTCAGAGCCCGGCGGGATCTCCGCCGCCAGTGCTTCCAGTTCAAGGTAGCTTGCCCTTCCCGCCGGCTCTTGGCCAACACAGACTTGCCGGTACCAGGACATCACCGATGACCCTGCCATGGAAGAGGCCGATGCCGTAAAGCGCCCTGGCACGACATGCTGTTGGACCCAAGTCACCTGTTCCTGCGGCTTGACGAGTCCCTCGAACGAGGCGCGGAGTGTACTGTTGGTGCCCAACAGCAACCCTGCCTCACCCGAACCGACCACGCCCAAGCCCACAAGGGCGCAATGCGAGTCACCGCCGCCATAGACGACCGGGGTGCCCGGCTGCAGACTTGTGGCCTTGGCCGCGGCCCGGGTCACCTGACCGGCAACTTGGGCTGGAAGCCCGATCGCGGGTAGTTTGTCCCGGGGCACCTGCAGAAGCGTACACAGACGATCGGACCATTCTGTCTGGGGCATAGCGATCAGATTGGTGCCGGTCGCATCACAGATTTCAGTGCCGAGCCGGCCTGTGAGCCGGTATCTGAGATAGTCTTTGGCCAACAAGATCCAGCGGGCCGCGTCCAGCCTGTGAGCATCTTGGGTACGCACCAAGTGGTAGATGGGCGGAAAGTGCCCGGTCATTACCCGGCTACCCGAGATCCGTTCCACCTCGGCCAGGGTTCCATCTTGGGCCAGGTCGGCCAAACTCCCACCCAAGCGGTTGTCGTGCGTTACGATCGTGGGCCGCACCGGGTTCCCCGCGTCATCCAGGAACACGGGACAGTGATGAAACCCGCACACGCCGACGGCCCTCACATCCGCCGCCCGGCCTCCGGCTTGGCCCAATGCTTCCTGGATCGCCGCGCAACACCCTGTCCACCAGCTTTCCGGGTCTTGTTCGGCCCACCCTCTGGGCCTAGCCAGGTAGCGGTTCCTCGCTCGACCCACACCCAGGAGCCTACCTTCAAGGTCAAAGATGGCGGCCTTGAGACTGCTGGTCCCCAGATCGATCCCCAACAGTTTGTGCATGACCGCTACCCTGTCGCCGTCCTCTGGCCGGAAGAACTGCTGCCGGGCCAGAGTATCACGACGCATCGGCCCTGAGGACTACGCACAGCTTCCAGATTAGATCCAGCTGGCCGGCTCGGGATCAGTAGAGAGAATGGCTGCATCGCCAGACCGGGCATCTAGTCAAGGTCCACGCACGTAATCTTGCACTCCTGGCGATCGTCGCGGAGCATTTCGACATTCTCTGGTACTTCGTCCAGAGTAATGCGCTTGGTGACGATACGGGTCATATCCATACCATCGGCCATACATTCGATCACCCTGGGGAACGTGCCGTGCCCCGAGTGTCCTTGGGAGCCCACGATACTGGCTCTCCGCACCTGGAGCACCTCGCCGGTCACCGGCATCTTGGCATCGGCGCGGGCCAGCACAACCACCGTCGCATTGAGCGTGCGCCCCAGCCAGATCGTTTGCTCGATCTGGGGATAGACAATGGTGGGCAGGCCGGTCGCCTCCAGATAGAGGTCAGCTCCCATACCATTGGTGAGGTCCAGCACCTTTTCAACAAAGTCTTCCTCGAGCGGATTGACAGCATGATCGGCGCCCATCTCCAAGCCAAGCTGGGCCCGCGACTCCTCGGGCTCGGAGATGATGACAACGGAGGCGCCCTGTCGCTTCATGATGGCACAGGCAGCCACGCCAACCGGCCCACCGCCGCAGATGACCACTTTATCGCCAGGCCGGATGCCGCCACCACGCTCAACAACAGCGGTGTAGGCAACACTGGTCGGCTCGACCAGGCTCCCGGCGACAAAGATGTCCTCTTCACTGTATCGATCCACCAGAGGCTCCAAGCTCCAAAGCGTCCGGGCCGGCAGCACCAGGTATTTGGCAAAACCGCCGTCGATATTGATGCCAATTTCATCCAAGCGCTCGCAGTGGTTGGGATAGCCGTCGGCACACGGCTTGCACTCCCCACACCAGATCATCTCCTCCGTGCAAACCTTCTCGCCACCTTTGAAAGGCTTGTTGGTCACTTTGTCCCGGGCTTCACTGCCCGCCTCGACGACGACACCGGCTACTTCGTGACCCAGAATGGCTGGAAAGCCGGTAAGACCCGGATACCATATGTACCCTTCATCATCTTTCTGGGCGATATGCACATCACTGCCGCAGATGCCACACGCCTTTACCTCAAGGAGCACCTCCCGGGGGCCGGGCGAGGGGATGTCGTACTCGACGATCTCCACCCGTGGATTGCGCCACACCCGGCTGCCAAGGTAGGTCTGCTCCCCCTCAATGTCTTTGGGGCCCAGCTCGAAATCGGGCCGGGGATCCCAATCCGCTCTTAGAGTGACACCTCTCATCTTACCTTCCATTGTTCTGCATCTCCTTTGATCGAATGTCTCTTGAATTGTCTTCCCACCTGATACGGACGAGTCGCCGGTATTCCCTCCCCATCGCTACCGGCTTCAGCTGTGCAGTAGATCATCGGCCCGCTGCTTCAACTCTCGAGCCAGGACGTACGGGTCCCACTCCCAATGATAGGCGCCCAACATCTCCACGCACCACAGATCATCGTAGCCGGTGGCGCGTATGGCTTCGATGCCATCCCGCAGCGGCAAGATACCGTCGCCGGGCAGTACATCGCGATCGGCATCACTCCACTCGCGCCCCGAGCGCGGCATCACATCGCTGATATGGGCCACCACAATGAGGGCGGGGTCAAGCGCCGCGACCGCCTCCCAGGATGTGCCCCCGGTCCACAAGTGAAAGGTATCGAGGCACAACCCGACGTTGTCACGACCAGCCACGTCGAGAACTTCCAGTGCTTGCGACAGCGAACGCAGCGGCGTGAAGGACACAGGCTCCAAGGCCAGCCGCACGCCAAAGGGCGCAGCAATATCGGCCAACTCGGCCAACGATTGGCCCACTTTGGTCCGGATCTCGGGCCAGGATTCGCCGTGCAGTGCATTGAGCGCCACGACTTGGAGCGTGAGACAGCCCAGCGTTTGAGCCACCTGGCACAGACGCTCACACTGCTGGCGGAGCTCCCGGCGCGCTTCCGGATCCTGGCGCTCGATGTGCAAGAATGAATTGATCACGGCCAGGTGTAGTTGTCCCAAGGCGGGCAGCAGGTCCTCGGTTTGATAGCCGGCTTCCAGATACCGCACCAGCTTGGGGAGGTAGAACTCGATGGCATCGTAGCCTGTCTCCTGGGCTACGCGGATATCGGTCATCAAGTTGGTGTGCATGATGGTGCCGCCATGCAATCCAATACGCATACTCGCCTCCGTACCACTCAGGGCAACA
>JASFOV010000008.1:0-21737 GCA_050116355.1 Anaerolineae bacterium | reverse complement strand
GGAGTCGTTTACGGAACTGCCGGTGACCGTTGTATGCTCTCACCCGCACTACGACCACGTGGGCAATCATCACCGCTTTGAGCGGGTGGCCATGTTTGACCACCCGTCGCTCCGTGAACGAACGAAAGATGGCTGGTTTCGCCCATCACTTGGCCAATACCTCAATCTAGGGCGGCCTCATTTTCGAGTCACTGAGTGGTGGTCCGCTGGGCAACTCCTGGATCTGGGCGATCGCACACTCGAAGTGGTGCATGTGCCCGGCCACTCAACAGCATCGATAGCACTGGTAGACTGGCAACGCGGGCAGCTTTTCCTGGGCGACTACCTCTATAATGACCTTCTGTATGTCGACGATCTGGACCAGTACCTGCAAACCAGCCAGCGGCTCTTGGCCCAGACGCACGGCAACGAGAATCTGTATGGTGCACATGGCCCACCAGCTATGCACCATGAGCGGCTGGTGCAACTGAACACACTCTTGCGCCAGATTCGGGATGGCCGAGTTCAGCCCAAGCTGAGCTTTGAGGGCTTCACGCCGCAGAGACAGGTCAAATCGGGAGAGATCGACCTCCGAATGCCTTGGTTCGGGGTGCGAGGCCTCCTGACCCCGTTCGTACTCCTGGGACTGGGGCTTCTGCTGCTGGCCCTCGTAGCTGGGCTCCTTAGCTGGTGGCTGGTGTCGATCCTGGTTCTGGCGGCCGGTGCCCTCGTGGCCCTTGTAGCTCAACGCCGCCTGTAGTATGGAGACATGAGAGACCTATCTCCCGAATCTCGGCCCAGGAAATTCGTTCAATGGCTGCTGGAACTGGATCGTTCGGAACCACAGCACTCGGACCAAGAACTCGCGGCGCTCGTCGAACGCGACTACCGTTGGAATTTCGCCGTCAATCTTGGAGATGGCACTACGTTCTGGCTAGCCATGAGCTTTTTGGGCAACACAACGATCGTGCCACTGTTCATCAGCAAACTCACGCCCAGCATGCTGCCCATCGGCTATGCCGCCATGTTGGCTCAGGCGGGTTGGTTCCTGCCGCAGCTCTTCACGGCCAATTGGGTAGAACAGATGCCACGACGCAAACCGGTGGCGGTCAACTTGGGATTGGTGCTGGAACGGTTGCCGGTGCTATTCCTGGCTCTGACAGCGCTATTGGCCGGCCGCTGGACCGGTTTGGCGCTGGCCAGCTTTCTGATTATGTATACCTGGAACCGATTGGGGGGCGGGGTAATCGCGACGGCCTGGCAAGACTTGATCGCGCGCGTCATCCCCTTGGAACGCCGGGGGCTCTTTTGGGGACTGACCACAGCGATCGGTGCCGCCCTGGGCTTTGGCGGGGCCGCGCTGAGTGCTTGGTTGCTGACCGCCTACGCCTTTCCCACCAACTTTGCTATCGTCTTTTCCCTGGCGGCCGTCATCTTGCTTGGAGGCTGGTTTTTTTCTGCGCTCATCCGCGAGCCAGCCTATCCAGTCAGCGCGCCAAAGCAGGGTCAACGCGAGTTCCTGCGCCACCTGCCGCAGCTGATCCGACAGGACCGCCCCTTTCGCCGTTTCTTGGTCGCGCGGATGCTCCTGACCCTGAGCGTGATGGGTTTGGGCTTCATCACCGTGGCGGCTGTCCAACGCTGGGGGGTGGCTGACGGTACCGTGGGTCTGTACACCGGGGTACTGCTGTTGGGTCAGACCGTGGGAAATCTGACCTTTGGTCTATTGGCCGACCGCCGCGGGCACAAGTCATCCCTGGAATGGGCGGGGGTGGCCTACTGCCTGGCCTTTGCATTGGCATGGCTGTCACCCGATGCCGCCTGGTACTATCTGGTCTTCTTCCTGTTGGGCGCGGGCCAAGGGATCGTCATTGTGTCCGGGATCCTGGTAGTCCTGGAATTCTGTGAGCCGCAGCGGCGGCCGACCTACGTTGGTCTGACCAACACGGCGGTGGGCTTGGTGGGTGTCACGGGACCGCTGGTGGCCGCCTGGCTGGCTGGGGTGGATTATGGGCTACTCTTTGCCATCTGCGCGGCGATCAGCCTGATGGCTTGGGTCGCCATGCGCTGGTGGGTCCAGGAGCCCAGGTGGGCGGGCAGACGCTAAGTGGTCACAGCGTACGAGATCGAGCCAGGCCGGGTACGGCCATGAATAACCCTGAATCATGCAAGAACCAAATGCTAAGGAGGCAACCCTATGAACAAGTCCCAATTCATCGGACGCGATTTTTTGAAACTGGCCGACTTTGCGCCTGACGAGGTACTGCACATGTTGGACGTGTCAGCCGACTTTAAGGCCAGACTGAAACGACGGGAAGCACACGCCCTCTTTCCCGGGTACACGGCCGCGGCGCTGTTTGAGAAGCAGTCGACCCGCACGCGTACGTCGTTTCAGGCCGCCTGCGCCCACCTGGGCATGATGAGCTTCTACATGCGCCCACAAGAGATGCAACTGGGGCGCGGCGAACCGATCAAGGACACCGCACGGGTTATCGACCGCTATTGCGACCTGCTGTTCATCCGGACCTTTGGCCAGGAGATCGTGGACGAATTCGCGCACTATATGGAAAAGCCCGTGATCAACGCCCTCACCGACCAGTATCACCCGTGCCAAGGCCTTGCCGATCTGCAAACCATCCGCGAGCACAAGGGCGCGTTCCATGGGCTCAAAGTCGCGTACGCCGGCGACGTGTGGAATGTGTGCCAGAGCCTGATGACTGCCTGCGCCATGACGGGCATGGATTACTACCTGGCCCACCCAGCAGACTACCAGCCCTATCCAGAAGCGCTGGCCAACGCTCAGCGCTTTGCGGCCGACAACGGTTCTCGTATCGTACTCACGCAGAGCATGGACGAGGCCGTCGAGGGGGCCGACGTGGTGGTGGCCAACACCTGGCATTCCATGGGCGGGCCCGAAAAGACCAAGGAGCAGCGGATCATCGACTTTCAGCCATTCCAAATCACACTGGAGGTGATGGAGAGGGCCAAACCAGACGCCATCTTCATGCACTGTTTGCCCGCCTATCGCGGCGAAGAGATGACCGAAGAGGTCATCGAAGGCCCCCAGTCGGTGGTATTTGACGAAGCGGAAAACCGCTTGCACACGGAAAAAGCCGTCGTGTACCTGATCCTGGCCTAGCCACAGAATCTAGACGGGAGGTATGAACCATGAGTGAACCTCAGGCTCCGACTGAAGTTGAAGCCTACATGAATCTACATCGCATCATCCGGGCTGAACCAGAGCCAGCCTTTGAAGAACCGGCGATGCTCGAGAAGGTTTGGGGGCGCCGCTGGGGGGTGAACAACGACGTCGGCCGGTTGCGTATGGTGCTGGTCTGCCGGCCTGGTGCGGAATGGGAACTGATGATGTCGGGCGGAACCTTTGTCCCCGAAGCGGGGGCATGGATCGGGCCGGACAATCTGTGGTATTGGAACGGCCGCGAACGCCCCGACTTGGGAAAGGCGCAGGCCCAACACGACACCCTGACCGCTACCCTGCGCGCGGAAGGTGTGGACGTCGTGACTGTAGAAGAGCCCCTGCCCCACATGACGCGTTCAGTCTTTACCCGCGACAACGCCATCATCGTCAAGGGCGGGGCTATCTTATGCCGGATGGGTGTGGGCTATCGCCGCGGTGAGGAAAGACCGATCATGCAGACCTTGGCCAAGATGGGCATGCCCATCCTGCACACCATCCACGGGACCGGGCTTCTGGAAGGAGGAAGCTTTCTGTGGTTGAATGAGAGCACCGCGGCCGTGGCAGTGGGCCACCGCAGCAACCCCGAAGGTGTGCGCCAATTGGCATCGGTGTTGGAGACCATGGGCGTTGAACTGCTGTGTACGGATAACCTGGGGTACGGTCTCCACATCGATGGCGACATTGTCATGGTCGATGTGGACAAGGCCATCGCCTTTGTCCACGAGCTGCCGTGGTGGTTCGTCGACCGGATCGAGCAGCTGGGCATTCAGATCACCGACGCCGATCCGCGCGATGGGCCCTTTGGCGTGAACTGCCTGGCAGTACGGCCCGGACGTGTGATCCTCTCTTCCCACGCGGTGCGCAGTGCGGAGCGGCTGCAGAAAGCGGGCGTAGAAGTGATCCCGATCGATTATGACGAGCTACCCAAGTGCGGAGGAGGCATTCATTGTTCCACGCTGCCACTGATCCGGGACGATGTGTGAGCACAATGACTGAGTCGGTGATCGTCACAGTGGCGCCCTCCGTGCGGACAGACACCTACCGCGAATTTTTTGATGACCTGGTCGGCTTTCTCGCGCGGCTCATCGAAACCAGCCACCCGGCTGACCAAGTTCTGGCTGTAGTCGACCCCCAGACATTGAGCGCAGTTGGCGATCTTGTGCCGCGCAAGAACCGCCTCGTGGGCTCGATTCCCGACATCTGGATCCGCGACTTTGCTCCGGTTCGCATCATCAACGGCAACTTCAAGTTCCACTACTCGCCGGCCTATCTGCACCCTGACAATGCTCGAGCCATCGAGCGCGGGTTCATGACATGGTTCCAGTCGCTGGGACTGGAGGCCAAGCCGGTGGATCTGGTGCTGGACGGGGGGAATCTCGTCTACAACGGAACAGATAGGGCCGTGATCACAGAACGGATCCTCGAGGACAATCCGGGATACACCCGCGCGGAGATCCACCACCGCATACAGTCCAGTCTGCAATTGGAAACGGTAGCCATCATCCCCGAGGGGGTCAGGGAAAAAACGGGACACGCCGATGGGATGGTAGTCTGGCTCTCGGAAAAGGTGTTGGGCGTCGCCCGTTTTGAGGAACCAGCCCGATCAAGGGTGCTCCGGGCTTTGGAGCAAGAGCTGCCCGGGATCGAGCTGGTTGAGCTTCCCTTTCAGCCCACCGGCGAAATGTGGGAAGACTGGGAAAGCGCGGCCGGGGTCTATGTGAACGCCTTGTCGACCGAGCATGCGCTCTATATTCCTCAATTCGGATTGGAACCGGATTCGACAGCTGAACGGGCGTATCGCTCGCTGTCCCACCGTGAGGTGATCCCAGTTCGAACCGGACGTGAGGTACGCCTGGGAGGCAGTATCCACTGCCTGACCTGGGAGCTGAGTGGAAGAGACGCGGAGCGAGTCTTGGACAGCCAAGAATCGTCGTAGCACTGCTGTCCGGGGGAGGATTCACGCAATGAGTAAGGCGGTACCCGTCGGGCTGATCCAAATGTCATGTGGGAATGATATCGGCGAGAACATGGTCAAGGCCATCGGTTACGTCAATCAAGCCGCCGATGAGGGGGCCAAGATCATCTGCACGCAGGAGCTATTCAAGTCGCGTTACTTCTGCCAGGCGATAGACCTCGATGTCTTTCGTCTGGCCGAGAAACTGGGCGAGCACAACCCCACCGTGCAGAGCCTGTCCGATCTGGCGCGCCGCCGCGAGGTAGTGATCATAGCCTCCGTGTTCGAGAAACGAGCAGCGGGCCTCTACTACAATACAGCGGTGGTGATCGACGCCGACGGCAGCCTCTTGGGCAAGTACCGCAAAATGCACATTCCCGACGATCCGCACTATCTGGAAAAGTTCTACTTCACCCCAGGCGATCTGGGCTATCTGGCGTTCCGCACGCGGTACGCCAACGTTGGCGTGCTGATCTGCTGGGATCAATGGTTCCCAGAAGCTGCCCGGCTGACGGCCCTGAGGGGAGCTGAGATCATCTTCTACCCGACTGCTATCGGTTACATGCCCGGAGAGCGGGAGCGTGGGGATACGCGAAGCCGTGACGCCTGGCAAGTGGTACAAAGAGGACATGCAGTGGCCAACGGTTGCTTTGTGGCCGCAGTTAACCGGGTCGGCTACGAACCACATCCTGAGGGCAAAGGCGGGCTTGACTTCTGGGGGCAGAGCTTTGTCACCGGCCCATATGGAACGGTGCTGGCGGACGCGGCCAAAGACCAAGACGAGGTGCTGGTCTGCTCACTCGATCTGGCACAGATCGAGGAAGCCCGTGACCAGTTGGCCCACTTCTACCGCGATCGACGCATCGACAGTTATAACGAGCTGACCAAGCGCTATCTAGCTTGAGGCCAGCGTATTCATATAGGCAGACCACTCTGCGTCTGAGAGCAACCCCTTGTGGCGGTAATACTGCCGCGCCTCTGTCAGAATGTCCTCGATGGCCTGCTCTTGGACGGGAGTCAGCGGCGCCGGTTCGTGGGAGGCCAAGATTTCTTCCATGCGCTCTTGGGCTAGCGCCAGCGCATCCTTCTTGCCCGAACGCACCCAAACCGGATAGGCCTCGAGATCCGCGGACTGGGGCAGCCACTGCTCTTTTCGCCACCACTCGCGCGTGTGAGCCGTGCTCAGAAAGTGGCCGGGGATGGGGCCGACCTGGTTGATCAAGTCGATGGCCAGTGTCTCGTCGGTAACCGTGACCCCCTCCAGGAAACGGCCGATCCAGCCAGCCACGTCATCATCGAGAATCGAGAGGACTGGATGGTAGAGCAGTTCGGCGGAGGAACCACCCTGGAAGATCTGAAAGTGCGCACCGGAGAGCGCCGATATAAGGGCGCCCAGTGATTTCTCGTAGCCTACCTGATAGTCGATCTTTTTCGAGGTACTGGTAAAGCCGGAGCCGGGGCAAGACGGGATCCCGTAGCGGCGCAGCATTTGGTTCATCATGGCACCGGTGAGCCCGTACTCGACCGAGCCAAAGCGCGGACTGCCGCGCTTCATGTCCATCGGCTTTAGGCCGTGCTGGATGGACATCGGCGCCCCAGGCTTGACGAGCTGGGTCAGCACTGCCCAGGCCATGACGATGGCCACGCCCAGGACCATGGCCCCAGCATGGGTCACCGGCCCCTCGGCGCCCATGGTCATGCTCGAGCAAGGCTGGATGGGGATCCCGGCTTCGATATAGCGGAAAGCTGCTTCCACCGAGCCACCATAGATCGTCAGCGGCGAGGCCGAATCCAGCTCTGGGTTGAGATTGATGTCGAGGGCCTGGGCCATCTGGATGGCAAAGATCTCGCAGTCCTTCTGATAGCCAAACTGCTCCGCTTTGGAGGAGTAGCGCAAGCCACTGGCCAGGTTTTCGAGCATGACCATCACCGGCGGAACTCCCTCTCGCTCCATGTAGAAAAAGATGCCGTCGGCTAGGTGGGTATTCTCCAGTGCATCGGCTACGAGCATGGCCTCCCGGTGCTCGACGGCTGTGGCGGGCCGGGTTTCCCAGGAATCCAAGTCCACGTAGCGCATGCCCATGCCCTGCATAAAGTACAGCGTGTTGCCGCCCACCATCAGGTCCTGATCTGGATTTCGCGCCTTGAGGACGTAATTGCTGGGAACCTGGCGGAGGCACTCCTCGACCAGCCCGGCCGGGAATCGGACCCGCCTGTTCTCAAGATCCACCTGGCAGCCACCGGCGGCGTAGGCTTTCAGGGCCCGGTCGTGTTCGACCCGCATACCCGTTTTGGCCAGCACATAGAGTGCCCCTCGATGGATGGACTCTACCTCTTCCTCGGTCAGCAGGTCAATGGGCTTGAACTTGCGCGTGAATCCCTTGAGCATGATCCTCCCCTATCTTCCACACAGCATGCCCGTTGGCAGAACATGAGCTCGCCGCTGACCAGGACGGGTTGCCCTCATTCCAACAGCTTCCAACACTAATGCGATTCCATCCGGTCGACTGCCTGTTGCAGAGCCGGGCTGAGCTTACTGCTGGCTTTTTTCTTGATGCGACCCGCCAGGTTCTTGTCTACCCACGACAAGTCGCTGACCCGCTCCCGCTCCGACTTGACAACAGAGACGGAGGAAATGATGCGCCTCATCGGCCGGTCGTCACATGCGCCACAGAATGGAGTGCTATCGTCGGAGAAGCTCTGCCGGACCGTGAGCAGGGCTCCACACTCGTCGCAGCGATATTCGTATAAAGGCATCGGACCCCTCAGTATCCCGGAACCTGTTTGGGGAAGTAATCCTCGAGCGTGCCTTCGCGGTGGACATCGGCGGTGGCGCAGTGCAAGCCACCACCGAAGGCTGCCGTATCCCACAACGGGACAGGGATCACCTCAAAGCCCAGCTGGTCGAGTTGCTCCATCTGGGCCGTTTCGCTGGCCTCTACACACACGGTCTTCGGATCGAGCACCAGCAGGTTCATGGACAGCCAGACACTGCAGAACGACAGCTTGGCCTTCTTGTCGTGGGCTGGGGGCGCACAGGGCACGATCTCCCAGTCGTTCTTTCTGAAGAGTTCGAGCATCTTTTCGTTGGTGGGCACGCGCTTGCGGTTGCTGAGCGCCAGGCCTGGCCGGAGAGGGACGAAGGTGGCGTCGATGTGCATCGGCGCCGCCTCTTTGAAGTTGACTTCATGCACGCGATGGTTGGGAAAATGACGCTGCAACCAGTCGATGCCGGCGGCATTGGACACCGTTGAGCGCTGAACAAAGAGATCCTTGCCAAAGCGGCCGACGTCGGCCGCGTCAAAGAGCGGCTCCTTTTCGGTCAGGTTCCAGCGTTTCTGGTAGGCATAGCCCTCTAGCTGCTCCTCTTCGCTCAACTGATCGAAGGCGAGCCAGAAGTCTGGATCATGGTACGACGCATCGGTCAGCCTGGGCTTGGGCGCCGCTTCCCAGCGGAAGTTGGGGTCCTCCTTGTAATACTGTTCCAACAAGGGCCGGTAGGCGAGATACTCGAACCAGCGGCTGCGCTGCGACATGGTCGCCTCAAGGATCTCGTTACCCACGGTCAACAGCAGGTCCCGCGGCGGCATCACGCCGAACATCGACTCCTGTACCCAGTCGGGGGTTTTCACCGTCTGGCTGAAATCCAGGGGCGTGGGTCGATCGACGCGGATGCCCCGCCCTTCGAGCAGGGCGGCAAAGCTGTCAAGCTGCTCACTGGCGATCGCCTCCATGTCCTCGGGGAGCGGACCATAGGTGGGGTAGGCAAAGCCATATTCGGGCCAGTTGCGCTGGCATGCTGGCTCGGGTGCCTGGACCATCGTCCCATCGGCAACACCCACGATGATGTGTTTGAGTGGATCCCATTCGTTCCAGGAGTTTACGACAGTTGACGGTACGTTCTCTTTGGACATGATTCCCTCACTCCTATCTCTTGCTTCCATACTACTGGTACGGGTTGTACTTTTCGGCTGCGGCGATCATGGCCCGGATGTTGTCTGGCTTGGAATCCCATGGGACTTCACATTCAGCCTCCAAAATGAAACCGCCGCCCGGGGCACAGTCCTCGATCAGTTGCTTGCAGTACGCATCGACCTCTTCTGGCGTGCCATAGACCAAGAGGGCGGAAGGCACATTGCCGGCAATGCAGACGGTGCCCCCCAAGACCTCCTTGGCCTTTTTCATATTCGTCTTCTCAAAGTCCATGACGATCTTGCCTTTGGGCAACCCATCGGTGATAGTCTTGATGGTCTCCAAGTAGGGAGTATGATCGTTATCCCAGTGATTCCACACCTTGAACCCACGATCCACCCAAATGTCGATCATCTTTTTGGCGGAGGGCCAGTAGAATTCGTCATAGATCGCAGGCGACATGCCGGGCGGGCCGCCATTGACGAAAAAGATCACATCCGCGCCGGGTACTTCCCCGGCCCCCATGTCCATCGCCTCGTCCATGGCTTGGTAGGCTTCGTATTCGAGGATCCACTCGCAGAACTGCTTGACCTTGTCCGGCCGTTCGTACAGGTCCATGGTCAGGTTGTAGATGCCACGGTAATACTGGAGCAGATCAAGGGGATGGCAAGCGCGCCCGCCTTTGAGCAGAGGGATGCCCGTCTCAGCCACAAACCGGCGCCAGGCCTGAGCCCACTCCTGGCGGAGATCGAACTGGTAGTAGAGAAAATCGTCAATGCTGCGTTCCCATATCTGGTTCTCCAGTTTCCTGTTGAACAAGATGGGCGCAAAGCCGCGGGCCATCACGTCGTCATAGTCTTCGATGATGGGCTTCTCAAACAGGTTGGGCACGTTGCCTTTCGGCGGGAACTCGTCGTACAGGCGCCAGTCGAGGGTTGCCTGGTCCCACCCAACGCGCCCCAACATGGACAGGTGGTTGAGCACCAGGATATTGGGCTCGCAGTTGTCGCCGATCAGATCCTGAGAATCGATAAAGGCCTGGACGTGTTTCTCGGGCTCGTTGAACATCTCTTTGATCGACATCCCGGCCAAGTAGGGGATCATGTAACAGATAATGGGCGTGACCGGCACGCGATCGGGCACCTCCATGCGGTACGCAGCTTCGATCCGTTCAAAAGGGGTCATCTGGTCAGCCATGATTGATTTCTCCTGATTCTGCCTAGCCCAGCCAGGCCTCGATCTGCCTAATACCGACGTTGGCATCTACAGTAGCAAAGTCGGCCCTGAGCATGGCCCGGTCGATCTCGCCGACGATGCCTCCCCCCAGAATGACCTTCACCTGGTCGCGCACCCCGGCCTCCTCTAAGGCTTCCACGTTCCGATTCATTTCGGATACTGAGGCAGTCAGCAGGGCAGACATGCCGATGACCTGCGGCTGGTGCTCCTTTACGGCCTGCACGAACTGCTCAGTGGGCACGTTCACGCCCAGGTCGATGACCTCCGCCCCCCGACACTCGAGCAGGATCTTGACAATGTTCTTGCCCAGGTCGTGGATGTCTCCTGAAACCGTGCCCAGCACCACCTTGCCGGTCGCTTCCACCCCGCCATAGACCTCCATAATCTTGGGGTTCAGCACCTCGGCCATGCTCTGAAAGATCTGGGCGGCGCGCATCAGTTCCATCAAGAAGAATTCGCCACTCTCAAACTTGTCGCCGACCTCTTCCAGACCCTGACGGGCATCATCCAACAAGGTCAAGGGGTCCTGTCCTGCGGCGAGCGCTTGCTGAGTAGCGTTCAGGGCAGCTTCTTTGTCCAGGGCGACCATGGCATCTACTAGCTGTCCCATGGCCCCTCTCCTTCCTGCCACATGAGCTTGGTCAACACAAAGCTCCACGGCGCATGGCGCATCATTTTCTCAGCATAGGATCCAAAGAGCCACTGGGCCGTCACCACATCCAGCTCCTCTTTGGACGGCGGCCTCAGTCCAGCTTTGATCTCAGCCAGCATCCGCTTTTCGTTATCATTTGGCATGATCTTCCTCCTGTGTAACTAGTCCCGTGCGTGATCACACGATATCGGCCGCAGTACGGGCGGTACCAGAGCAAAGCCCACCACCATCATGGATCAGATTGTGACTTGCGCCAAGTACCAAGCAGTATCAGCTATGGTACCGAGGGGATCCAAGCCCCAGTCAATGACAGGCACAGGGCAAGGTGCACATTCTGGCGTTGGCTCGCACACAGCCAGGGTGCCCGGTAATCTGCACCCGGCCTAACGCAACTGTAGCGGAAGCTCATGAAAAGTCAAGACTCGACCTGAAAAAGGTGTATGCCACCGCCTAGAAGCCCGCTGGCGCCTCGATGGCACTTGCCAGCAGACAGGCAGCCTGATGGTCATCCCCCAGATCCTCGAGCTTGGGCTCGACCTTGGGACAGAGGGCAAACACCTCAGGGCAGCGTGGATGGAAACGACAGCCAGAAGGCAGATCAATGGGGTCTGGCGTCTCACCCTTCAGAACCATCCTCGTACGACGACGCCGGGGATTGGGTACCGGGATTACGGACATCAGGGCGCGGGTATAGGGGTGGCGGGGATCGCCCAGCACTACGTCCGCTGGACCAATCTCGACGATGCGGCCCAAGTACATGACCGCTACGCGATCGGCGATATAGGCGGCGCTGGCCAGATCGTGGGTGATGTAGATCATGGTGATACGGTGATTATCGCGCAGCCTCAGCAGCAGATTGAGAATCTCGGCCCGGATCGACACATCGAGCATGGACACCGGTTCGTCGGCGACTAGGTAGACCGGATCCAGCACCAAGGCGCTGGCGATCACTACACGCTGCCGCTGGCCGCCGGAGAGCTGTTGGGGAAAGCGGTCGAGAAAGGCAGATGCTGGCTTGAGACCGGCATCTTCCAGCGCATCGGTCACCTTCTCGACCTTTTCCTCGTGGCTGGTGGCCAGGCGATGCACGCCCAGAGCTTCAGAAACCGCACGAAAAACCCTTTGCCGCGGGTTCAGCGATTCGTAGGGGTCCTGGAAGATCAACTGCGCCTTGCGTCGAAGCTCTTTCCGGCGACGGCTGTGGACCATCTCGATCACATCATCGCCCTCCAGACGGACCTCTCCCTCGCTTGGTTCTACCAGGCCCAATGTGCAGAGACCGGTCGTCGTTTTCCCCGAGCCCGATTCTCCGACCAGCGCGAGGATCTCACCCTGCTGGAGGGTGAATGACAGCCCATCCACGGCATGTACCCAACGTTTGGGTTGGCGACGAAGGGCGCCGGCTATCCCCCGCCGCACGGGGAATAGCTTGCGCAGGTCCTTGACCACGAGAATCTCGTTACCCTGCATGTCGACCCTCTTCCCCTTCTGCCAGCAGACAGGCTACAAGATGCCCAGGTGCTACCTCGATGGTCTCCGGCATGTCACGGCTGCACCGACCAACAGAGACGCGGCAGCGGGGCTCGAAACGACAGCCCGGAGGTAGGTTGTCCAGCGGCGGAGGATGGCCGGGGATCGAAGCCAGGGTAGCCCGCGGATCGTCGATATCCGGGAAAGCAAGGAGCAACCGCCGGGTGTAGGGGTGCACGGCGTGATTGTAGATGCGATCGATGTCAGCCCACTCGGCCATGCGCCCACCATACATGACCAAGACATCATCACACAGCTCAGCAACCACGCCCAAATCATGAGTAACCATGATGATTGACAGATCCAACTCACGCTGCAGTTCCTGCAGTAGATCCAGGATCTGGGCTTGGACCATCACATCAAGAGCCGTGGTAGGCTCATCGGCAATGATGACTTGGGGCTGGCAAGCGAGAGCCATGGCGATCACTGCTCGTTGCCGCATGCCACCCGAGTATTCGTGAGGGTACTCATCGGATCGAGAGGCAGAAACGCCCACCAGATCCAGCAAGCGCTTCACCTCCTCTGTTGCTTTTCCCCGCGGCACGGTATCATGCAGCAAGAGGACTTCTTCGATCTGAGATCCGACGGTCCGCACCGGGTTAAGGGCATTCATCGCACCCTGAAAGATCATCGAGATCTGGTTCCAGCGATACTCACGCAGCTCCGCCAGAGGCAGCTGCAGCAGATCCACACCGTCCAGCAGTACGGTGCCACTCACGATGCGGCCTGCTTCGGGCAGGAGACGCATCACGGCCAGCATAGCCGTCGTTTTGCCACACCCCGATTCGCCGACGATACCCAAAGACTTGCCTTGGTCCAGGTCCAAGTTCAGATTCTCGACCGCGCAAAAGACACCGTCCTCGGTATGGTACTCGACGGTTAGGTCCCGCACTTCCAGTAGAGCCATGGTTTGCTACCCCTTGATTAGACCGATGGTTCTTGAGCGGAAGCATCCCGCCTGGACAGGAATCGTCCGAGGGCCACAATCTTGCGCTCGTCAAACAAATGATGCGTCTGCAGGCGGGGATTGATAATCTCCTGTACGGCATTGCTGACCAGGACCAATCCCAATGTGACCCAAGCTAAGGCGAATCCGGGCGGGAGCAGATACCACCACGCGCCGCGCGTCACAGCGCCGCGCATGAATGCCCGGTTCAACATGCTGCCCCAACTGACCAGGGTCGGATCCCCCAAACCCAGAAAGCTGAGGCTGGCCTCCGACAGGATGGCCCACGAAACATCGAGCGTCGCCTCGGCAAAGATCACGGGCAAGACCTGAGGCAGGACGTGAACGATGACGATACCCAATGAACTGATCCCTAGAGCCCGGGCACGCATAACAAATTGGCGCTCTTTGACGGAAAGCACCTGCGCTCGGACCACGCGAGCCATATAGGTCCACGACAGAAGGCCAATGACCAGAATGATGTTGTTCAAACTTCGACCGGCGACGGCGATGATGACCAGCATCAGGGGCAGGGCGGGGATGACCAGGATGGCATCGGTAAAGCGCATAAGCAATATGTCGATTCGCCCCCCTGCGTATCCCGCCGCAATGCCAATCGCGCAACCGAGCACGACGATGATCACCGAGGCGGCAAAGCCGACCAAGAGGGAGATGCGCGCGCCATAGATCACCAAGCTGAGCACATCCCGGCCACTCTCATCTGTCCCGAGCAGGTGTTCGGCGCTCGGCGGAGCCATAACGTCTTCTGCCGTAGCCTGCACCGGCTCGTATGGATCGTAGGGCGCGATCCAGGGCGCAAAGACAGCGATCAAGACCATGGACACAAGCATGATCAGACCCAATACCCCGGCCCTGCTGCGCAGAAAACTGCGCCAGAAAGAGCGCGTTTTGACCTTGACTTCCGTGATCTCTTCAGGCAATACTTCCGGTTCGGCCATACACTCAGTCACTCCTCTCGCCGGACTAGGCCTTGACGCGGGGATCCAAGTACACGTAAGTCAGGTCGGCCAAAAAGTTGGCCAAGATGACACCCATCGCCAGCAGCAGAAACACCCCTTGGAGCACAGGATAGTCTCGCTGACCGATGGCATCGAACATGAGGCGGCCCAGGCCCGGCCAGGAGAAGATGGTCTCGATCTGGATCATGCCCCCCAGGGCGATGCCAAGGTCCAGAGCAATGATGGTCACCAAAGGCAAGGCAGCGTTCTTGAGAGCGTGGGATCGCAAGATGGTAGCCTGCTTGAGTCCCTTGGCCTTGGCCGTCAGGATATAGTCCTCGGCTAGCACCTCAAGCGTGGAATTGCGGACGACCAGCATGTAGGCGCCAAAGAGCAGGAGCGCCATGGTTGTGGCAGGCAGAACGAGGTGCTTGCCGATGTCCAGCCAACGCTCCAGGGTGCTGCCAAACTGGGTGCCGATGGTGACATAGCCGCCAGCCGGCAGAATCCCACGGGCCAAGATCAATAGTACAATCCCCAGCCAGAACGGAGGCAAGGCGAACATCGTCAGACCGACACTGAGCGAGCTGGCATCGATCCAGCTACGTGCCTTCCAGGCCGCCACGATACCCAAGACTGTGCCGATCAGAATGCCCGCAACCTCGCCAGTGAAAATCAAGAGCAATGTCGGTCCCAATCGGGCACCAATCAGCTCAGCGACTGGCCTCTTTTGGCGGAAAGACTCGCCCAGATTGCCATGGGCCAGGTTGTCCAGATAGCGGAAGAATTGGCTATCAAAGAGTGCCGAGACTGTGCCTGTCTCTTGCATCGCCTCGATGTTGAACCAAAGCGGCTTGTCGAGACCGTAGGAAGCCCGGATCTCATCCCGGGTTTCGGGGCGCATTCGCGGGCTTACGATCATCGAAACAGGGTCCCCGGGCACGATACGAAAGAGGTAAAAGTTGATGGTCAGGACAGCAAAAAGCGTGATCAGAGCGAAGGCGGCCTTACGGATAAGATAGTCCAGACGCTGCACGCATTCCCTTCCTTTCCGTCATCAGACCCATATTCCCGGTGCGGAGAACTCCCGAAACAAGCACAAACCACCCCTTCTCCACACTGCCATGATGCCAGACCTATTTTCTAACAGAATCCCAATTTGTGCAAGTACCAGGCGGTATCAACCGCAGCTCTGACAAGCTCGAATCAGTCCAACCTGGTCCTGCAAGATGACCCAGATGGCACTTGACACACAGCCTCCTTACGTAGATACTAACGGAAGGGAGCGCGACCAATTCGGCCACAGTCCGGCGGCGGCCCGGCGGCAGGTTGCTGCTGGAGCGGAGGGGTTCGTGCTGTGGAACGCTTGTTGGGACGCGATCCGTATGCCAGGTGGTATATCTCGCTCTTTCGGAGGTAGTACAAGCTGAGTGCAAAACATGCCTGACTTGACGACGTTCGATCTGCGCCTCACTATCGATGACGTCCTGCGGGCTCAGGGCGGTGATCCTGTAGCTATCCGAGCCCGGCGTCCCGCATTCGCTGACCTGGCCGAGCGGGCGCTGGACGAGGGCCTGCCCTTGCTCCAGCCGCGGCTGACCCAGCGGCGACTGGCCGTACAGCACCTGCTCCACGAGTGCCTGGCGTTGGCCGGCGGTGCCGTGCTGAGTGGTCCGCTGGTCACACAGCATCTGGCATCTGCATCGGAAGTAGTGGTGATGCTCTGCACCATTGGCCTGGACCTGGAGACACGGGCTGACGAGGTGATGGCCGAGGATATGCTATATGGCCTGGCTCTCGATGGAGTGGGCTCCGCAGCGGTCGAAGCACTGGCCGTGGCCGCTTGTCACTATGTTGAGCAGCAAGCGGCAGATCAAGGTTGGCGGGCCAGCGTGCCCATCAACCCCGGCATGATTGGCTGGCCAGTGGGCGAAGGGCAGCAGCAGATCTTCAACATCCTGGCTGCGGCAGCCAAGGAGATCACCCTTACCGCGACGGGCATGATGATCCCCCGCAAATCACTGTCAATGGTCCTTGGACTCGGAACCAACGTGAGCGACGGCGGATCGTCGTGCGACTATTGCAGCATGGGCGACCGGTGCCGGTATCGTTCGCCTGCAGATGACTGAAAACACCCGTCAGCCACAGTTACTTATTGGCGTTGTCACGGCTCCTCTGCGGCGAGGCAATGTGACGTTTTAAGCAGCAGTTGGTGTGTGATGAAACGCCAGGCCCTGACGCTGATCAGGTTGGGCCCCATCGATCCGTGAGCCAGAGCCCGATTGGTACGCGAACTGATGCCGGATGGATCTTGGTTCTCGCTTCAATTTGTGGCATAATAGCCGCTAGGGAGGCGTGTGTTCCCTTGGAGACGCAGAGTACCTGCACTAGGCTGGACTCGGAGGCGGACGGGGCGTGCAACTGATGGGAACTCGAGAATCAAGATTGGGGCAAGCACCTGGATCCACCAGCTCGTTGCTGGGCTCCCTCAAGCCCACTACAACGAGTTCCCCTGCTGGCGTAACAGAGTCCGTTGCCACCATCACTCCACGGAGAATGCCCAGAAGCATTGAGTTTGCCTTGCTGTTTGGATTGTGGCCAAGTTTTGCCTACAAACGTCGAGTCTGCCCGAGACTTGGCATCTGCTCCTTCGCTGTTCAGAGATGGCGATTGAACGGCCTACTGGCCAGCGGCAGTCACTTGGCAATCTGCCCCGGAGGATGGGCGGCCCCGCAGTAGAGCCAATCCGCCTGCGCCATGCTCGCCGGCCGGGCACGGCTGTTGAGGACGGATTGGTCCCCGCGCTGATGATCTCCCAGGCGCTGTCGGCGTCTTTCCGGGAGAATGAGAAACAGTCTCACCTGTTCCCACAATCCGATCAAACTCGATCAGCCACCGGTGCACCGCCTGTACCGGCCTGAAACGAATACAAGCAATAGGAGGAACCTTATGGAGAACCAGATCCTGGGCAAGCTGGCGGAAGCAGTCAAGACCTATGATGTCAATGGGGCAAGGGAATTGTCCGCAAAGGCCATGACGGAAGGGGTCGAACCCCTCAAAGCCCTCGATGCGCTCACCGCAGCGATCCGTGGAGTAGGGGATGCCTTTGGGGAGGGCGAGATCTTTTTGCCGGAATTGGTCAGCGCGGCCGATGCTATGCAGGCTGCCTTGCCCACAATTGAAGAGAGACTGCAGCAGACGGGAGGACAACGAGCCAGCGTCGGCAAGGTAGTCGCCGGTACGGTCGCCGGCGACATCCACAACATCGGCAAATCAATGCTGTGCACGCTTTTGACGGCCGACGGCTTTGAAGTGATTGATCTGGGAATCGACGTTCCCACTCCACAGTTTGTCGAAGCGGTCAAAGAACACGAGCCCGACATTGTTGCCCTGTCGGCTCTACTGACCATCACGGCCATGGAGCAGCGGAACGTGATCGATGCCTTGAAGGAGGCCGGGATCCGCGACACGGTCCAAGTCATCGTCGGTGGCGGGGCGATCAACGACGATTTTGCGGACAGTATCGGCGCCGATGGCTACGATCCCACCGCTCCAGGCGGTGTCGCCCTGTGCCGGAAGCTCCTGGGCAAATAGGAGGGAACACAGATGCTAGCCGGTTTTACGCGCAAGTACTCGCCTCTGGAGATCCTGACGCCTGAGGAACTGGAATCGATCCACCGCGGCGCTCTATACGTTCTGCAAACGACGGGCATGCGCATCGAGCACGACCCGCTTCTCGAACAGCTCGCTGAGCGGGGTTGCCAGGTAGATCTCGGTGAGAAACGAGTGCTCTTTCCACCCGGCCTGGTAGAAGAATGTCTGCGCCAGTGTCCGAGTTGTTTCATGCTCAGGGCCAGGGACCGTGACAAGGATCTGATGGTCGGGGGGGATACTGTCTACTTTATGCAGGGTATGGGCATGCGCCACGTAGACCTGGAAACCTGGGAAACACGGCCAGCGACCACCGCCGAGCACCGGAAGGCCATGATCGTAGCTGATGCCCTGGAGAACACCCATTTGGCCGAGGGATGGGAGATCTATACCGAGCGCCAGGGCATGCCACCCATCATGGCGGTGCTCGAAAACCTGGCCAGCGCCATCCGCTATTCCAGCAAAACCCAGGTGGCGGGCAACATCCAGGACTCGGAGATCTTTGCCATCAAGATGGCCAAGGCGGTGGGAACCGACCTGCTACCCGAGATCGACATGGCCTCGCCGTTGACCATCTATACCGGGGCCATTGAAGCTGCTCAGCGATATATCCAGGCCGGGATCCCCATCACGCCGGCTTTGAGCATCACCATGGGGTCAGAAGGGCCGGCTACGATGGCCGGCTCGGTCGCTCTGGCCGTGGCTATGACTATGGCCTGGGTAGTGATCACCCAAGTGATTCGGCCTGGCGCTCCTATGGCACTCCACCATGGCATCGGGCCAATGGATATGCGCCGCGGCAACGCCATCTTGGGCACTCCCATCGAAGGACTAACATCGGTTATGATGAACCAGATGCTACGTCGCTACGGAGTACCCATTTGGACCACGGCCGGTTTTGCCAGCAATTCAAAGAAAATAGACTACCAAGCTGCCTACGAAAAAGCACTGCCTTCTCTCGTGTCCTTGCTGTCGGGCGGCCACGTCCATCTGTTCCAGGGTGGTTCTGCCATCGAGCTGCTCTACCATCCCGTGCTGTCTATTCTGGACGACGACGTGGCGGGGTGGATCGGGCGCTTCCTGCAGGGTGTGGTGGTCACCGATGAAACGTTGGCCATTGATCTCATCAATCAAGTCGGTCCTATTCCTGGTCACTATCTCAGCACGGCCCACACACGTGAGTGGTGGCGAAAAGAGCAATGGCTGCCCCAGTCTGCGGATCTCGAAGCCTATCCGGTGTGGGTGCGTTCGGGCAAGAAGGATGCGTTGGCATTGGCCCAGGAACGGATGGAGGAGATCCTCAGTACGCACGAGCCCAAGCCATTGACTCCCGAGCAGGAACAATCGGTCGAGGATGTGCTCCGGGAGGCCAGACAATTCTACCGGGATCGGGGTACCATATCCGACGTAGAGTGGTCTACCTACATGCACACGCTAGAAATGGGCGATTGAGGGAGCGAATCATGATCAAGGGATTCACGCGTAGGTTCAAACCGCTCGAGCTTCTGACTGAGGAGGAGATAGAATCCATCCACCGCGGTGCCTTGTACGTGCTGGCAAAAACGGGCATGCGGGTTGAGCACGAGCGCACCTTGCAGCTTTGCGCAGACGGCGGCTGCCAGGTAGATCTTGAGGAAAGGCGAGTGCGGTTCCCACCAGCTGTGGTGGAGGAGTGCATTCGCCGGTGTCCCAGCAGTTACGTCCTCAAAGCCAGGAACCCCGATCTCGACCTGATGATCGGGGGAGATACCATGTACTTTATGCAAGGCATGGGCATGCGCTACCTGGATCTGGATACCCGGGCAACCAGGCCGGCGACGGCCACCGAGCACCGGGAGGCCATGATTGTGGCTGACGCCTTGGAGAACACCCACCTGGCCGACGGCGTCTTCTTTTACATGGAGCGGGAAGGCATCCCGCCCATCATGGTCATGCTGGAGAATCTGGCTAGCAGCCTTCGGTACTCGGCCAAAGCGCAGCAATTCGGCTATCAGAAAGACTGCTCCATTTTTGCCATCAAGATGGCAGAAGCATTGGGCATCAACCTGGACGCCGAGCTGGACACCGTATCCCCCTTGACAATCTTTGGCGATACGCTGGAGGCCGCGTACCGGTATGTGGAGGCGGGAATTCCTATTCAACCCACAGTCTCCATCACTATGGGATCCGAGGGACCGGTCACCAAAGCAGGCTCGATCGTGTTATCCGTGGCCATGGTTATGGCCTGGGCCGTGATCACGCAGCTGATCAGACCCGGTGCGCCGATGTCAGTACAACACGGCAACGGGCCGATGCATATGCGTTCGGGTGGGGTTATCTTTGGGACCGTTGACGGTGCGCTCAGCAGTGCCATGATGAATCAAATGTTGCGCCGCTACCAAATCCCCTCCTGCGCCAGTGCGGGGTTCTCAAGCAACGCCAAAGCAATTGACTATCAGGTTGCCTATGAAAAGTCCCTCGGAGCTTTGATCGATGCCCTGTCCGGTAATCACCTGCAGATATTCCAGGGCGGCTCGCGTGGAGAGCTATCCTACCATCCCGTGCTGTCCATCCTGGACGATGACGTAGCGGGCTGGATCGGCCGCTTCCTCGAGGGGGTAACGACCACCGATGAGACACTGGCCATCGATCTCATCAACCAAGTCGGCCCCATACCGGGCCACTACCTTAGCACAGCCCACACACGCAAGTGGTGGCGACAAGAACAATGGCTGCCCCAATCGGCCGATCTGGAAGCCTACCCGGTCTGGGTGCGCTCGGGTAAGAAGGATGCGCTGGCGCTGGCCCAGGAACGGATGGACGACATCCTGGCCAACCACAAGCCCACGCCCTTGAAGGCCGAACATGAGCAGGCCGTCGAGGACATAGTCGGCGCGGCACGGCAGTTCTACCGGGACGGCGGCGCCATTTCGGACACAGAATGGTCGGCGTACATGACGACCCTGGCGTCTGGAAGCTAGAAGTGTTGGCCCGAATCGCATCATGGTCGCCATCGATCTGGGGAGCCACAAGGCGAATGAGATCGGGAGACATGGTGAGAGTTCCTGACAAATGAATCAATGCCAACCAAAAGCATGAGCGATGAGAGGAGTTGATCATGAGCAACGAGACAGGCAAGACAATCGTCAATTCGTGGAATGAATGGGACTCGCTCAAGCACGTGATCGTCGGGCGTCCCGACGGGACTATGATGGCTGCACCCGAACCGGCGCAGATTATGGGCTTCCCGGACGCAGGGGTTGCCATCGGGGAATGGGGCCCCTTGCCCGCCGATCTGACAGAGCAGGCCACAGAGCAAATGGACGCCTTGGCCAAGATGATGGAGGAGCGCGGCATCCGCGTCGACCGGCCCACGCCTCTGGATTTTGGCCAGAAGGTCCAGACTCCCGATTGGGAACAAGACTCGATGTTCGGCTGCATGCCGCCGCGGGACGTGCTAATGGTGGTCGGACATGAAATCCTGGAAGCGACCATGGGCCAGCGCAGCCGGTGGTACGAATACCTGTGCTACCGGCCACTGTTGGAGCAGTACTTCCAGGAGGATCCGAACTTTGTTTGGGAGGCAGCGCCCAAGCCACGGCTCAGCGATGCGTCTTATGTCGAGAACTATTGGCACAACTGGTACAATGTCTGGACCTACGAGGAAAAAACGGAGCGGATGGAGAAGCTCCAGTTCCAGCTCACAGAGAAGGAACCGATCTTTGACGCAGCCGACATTA
>JASFOV010000007.1:0-22094 GCA_050116355.1 Anaerolineae bacterium | reverse complement strand
CGGAGTGGCGAGAGCTTCCACGACATCAAGCTGGGCATCAATCTGGATGCCGTGGGCTATTGCCAGGGTAAGACGGCCTACACGCTCTATGGCTGCCCAGAAGAGATGGCTGCCGCCATACGGGGTACATTCTCCAGCCGGGAGGGTCTAGTCGAGGGTGATCCCTGGTACCAAAGTGACCATTCTCTCTTCATCCAGCAGCAGGTGCCGGCCATGGCCATCACCTCGGAGCGCTTCACCGAGCTTTCGGCCCAGGTGAGCCACACGGCCAAGGATAGGCCCCAACTAGTTGATCGCTCTAGGTTGGTCGATGTTGCGCTGGTGCTGCGGGACCTGCTGCGAGAATTAGACAACATTCTGTAGTCAGGCGTTCTCTGGAAGGGGATTGTGATGATCGACGTGACCGGTCTGCGGTCAGAGGCTAGACCCATTGTCCAGCAAGTGGCCGAGATCTATGTGCGGCACACCGCTTCCTGGTTCGTAGGTCTTGTCGCCCACGGCTCCGCGGTCAAAGGGAGCATCATCCCCGGGTGTAGCGACATCGATCTCCAACTGTACCTGGAACCTGCAGCGTTTTCCCCCGATGGGCAGTTGCCCCTAGCTCTAGGGTTTGCCATCCGCCGCGAGTTGGAGGGAATCCCTTTGGTTCCGTTCCGATATGTCCAGTGCTACGCCCTGGGCGGAGAGCCCCCGCCCAACTGGGTCGGTCCGGTTCCCGGTGCCTATCACCTGGTGAGCGGCCGGCTACCGGTGCGGGAAGCCACTGCGCATGACCTGCGTGCGGCCGCCGGAGTGGCGCTCGCCGAGTTGGACGTGTCGTCAGGGTTTATCATGGGCAAGCTGCTCGATCCGGGGGGAGAACGGCTGAAGCGCAGCCTTCGTCTGCTGTGCACCAAAGTTTGGCCCGTTCTCTACCAGGTGCTGACCTTGCAAGAAGCAAAGGACGATCCGGGCGCCATCTGGTGCTTACCCAAAGATCAAGCGATAGAGCGCCTGTGCACAAGTGCCGACTTGCGAGATTTGATCGAGAGATTCTATCGAGCCGTTCGGGCCTACTATCCCGAAGAGGATTCCCTGGATCGCGCCTTGGTGATGATCGAGGCCGGGATGGCCTTTCTGGAAGCTTCCAAGTCGTGGTACATCACAAGCCATCAGTTCTGACCGGCCAACTGCAACACCGTTGGTAGCGACACCGCTCCAGTGTAGAGCGCCTGGCCGATGATAACCCCTTCAACCCCAGCCGCCTCGTTGGTTTGCAATTGCTCGATATCTGCCAGTGAGGCTACGCCCCCTGAGGCGATAACGCGCAAGCCGGTCTCGCGGGCCAGGGCAGCTGTCGCGGCCACGTTCACACCGGTCAACATCCCGTCGCGGGCGATGTCGGTATAGACCACCCGGCGCACACCTCGTTCGCGCATGGCTTGGCCCAATGCGGTCGCTGTCGTGTCACTTGTCTGCTGCCAGCCATGGGTCGCTACCCGGCCTTCCCTGGCGTCAAGGCCGATCACGATCCGCTCGGCACCAAAGCGCTCCAGGGCACCTGTTACCAGGTCTGGGGCCTGCACGGCGATGGTGCCCAGTACCACGCGCGTGGCTCCCAAGCGGAGGACCGCCTCTACGTCAGCCAGCGAGCGGATCCCGCCGCCGAACTGAATCGGTGTCTTCGGCTCAGCAGCCCGGATCTCAGCCAGCCGTCGCAGATTGATCATCTGCTCGTCACCGGGGGAGGTGTCGCCCAGCGCGCCGTCCAGATTCACGATGTGGAGCCACTCGGCACCCTCAGCGACCCATCGCCGAGCTACAGCTGCCGGATTATCGTCATAGACCGTCTCGTGTTCGGCGCGCCCCTGCCGTAGCCGGACGCACCGTCCGCGCCGTAGATCGATGGCTGGGAACACGATCATCACTGCCCTCCCCATTCTGCTTCGTCCACCAGATGAGCATAGTTCTCCAACAAACGCAGCCCTACTTCCTGGCTCTTTTCAGGGTGAAACTGGGCCCCAAAGATGCGGTCCCGGCCCACTACCGAGGCGAAGGTGAGGCCGTATTCGGTCGTGGCTACGATGTCGTGGGTGCTGTCAGGTTGGACATAGTACGAATGGACAAAATAGGCATAGGCCCCCGGGGCCACACCTGCGAGCAATGCTCTGGCCCGATTGTCGCCGGTCTTTTGCAATTGGTTCCAGCCAATGTGGGGGACCTTGAGCTCGCCCTCGGGAAAGCGTACCACCCGACCGGGGAGCACGCCCAATCCTTGGTGGCGACCCATCTCTTCGCTCTCCTCAAAGAGCAACTGCATCCCCAGACAGATGCCCAACAGCGGCTTGCCCGCTGTTACTTGCCGCAGCACAGGCGCTATCAGGCCGCGCGTCCGCAAGTGCTCCATCCCGTCACCGAACGCCCCTACCCCGGGCAGGACAATGCCCCGAGCGGCATCCAGATCGGCCGGATCGGATGTGACGATAGCCGTTGCGCCGACGCGCTCCAGCGCCTTCTGTACACTACGCAAATTGCCGACGCCGTAATCTACGATAACGATCATGGCTGCCTCCGCTCAGTGCAAAAAGTGACGGGTTCCGGTAAAGACCATGGCCATGTCCGCAGCGTCTGCGGCAGCAATCGTCTCTGGGTCACCCTGCGAACCCCCCGGTTGGACAATGACCCGCACGCCTGCCTGGGCGGCAGCCTCCACCCCGTCTGCTTTGGGGAAGAAAGCATCCGAGGCGAGCACCGTTCCCGCGGCCCGCGGCCTGGCTCGCTGTACGGCGATCTCGACCGCGGCCACGCGCGATGGCTGGCCAGCGCCCATGCCAACCAGCGCCAACTGCCCGTCGCTTTCCTGGGCCAGTACAATAGCATTCGACTTGACATGGCGTACGGCGCGCCAGGCGAAATCGAGGGCACCCCACTCGGCCGTGGATGGCTGGCGGCGAGTGACGACGCGACCCTGGTGAACCTCTTGCTCACCCACGTGATCGACCTCCTGGATCAGCACGCCGCCCGTCACACTGCGCCACGCCAGCCCTGGCTCGGAACGGTTCAGCGGCAAAGCCAGCACGCGCAGTGCGGGCCGCTGGGACAATATGTCCAATACACCGTCGTCATAGGCCGGCGCCAGGATGATCTCGTAGAACCGTTCAGACAACTGCTGGGCCAGCGGGATATCTACTTTGGTATTCACGGCCACGATGCCGCCGAAAGCAGCCAAAGGATCGCCGGCGAGTGCCAGTTCATAGGCGGCCAGGGTGTCGGCCGCGCGGGCCAGGCCGCAAGGGTTGGTGTGCTTGACAATGGCGACCGTCACCGGTTCGAAATCGCTGGCAACCGACCACGCCGCATCGGCATCCAAGATGTTGTTGTACGACAGGGGCTTGCCCTGTAGCTGCTGTGCGCCGGCCAATCCTGTGCCTCGAGCGCCGGGTTGGGCCAGTGCATAAAATGCCGCACGCTGCTGCGGATTCTCCCCATAGCGCATTTCCTGCAGCTTTCGCACGCCCAGCGGCATCTCGTCCGGCCAGCCCGATTCCCCCAATCCCAGGTAGGCGGCGATGAACGCATCATAGACCGCCACGTGGCGGAAGGCTTTGGCTGCCAGACGCCGCCGAAATGCCGCATCCAGGGCCAGGGAATCTTGGTCCAGTGCTTCCAGTACCGTTGGATAATCGTTGGGATCGCATAGGACCACGACAGAGGGATAGTTCTTGGCTGCTGCTCGCAGCAGCGTTGGGCCGCCGATATCGATCTGTTCCAGGGCGGCGGCGAGGCCTGTAGCTGTATCGCCCCCATCTAGGCCCAATTGGGCAACAGTTTCTTCGAAAGGATAGAGATTCACTACGACCAGATCGATCGTGCCTAGGCCCAGTTTTTCCAATTCCTGGAGGTCGGCCGGTTCGCTGCGGCGGGCCAGGATGCCGCCGTGGACGGCAGGATGCAGGCTCTTGACCCGGCCATCCAGAATCTCAGGAAAGCCGGTCAGATCGCTCACCGACTGGACAGCCACGCCAGCGGTCTCTAGTACCCTCTTTGTGCCGCCGGTCGAATAGATCTCGATGCCCAACCCGGCCAGCTGGTGCCCTAATGGCTCGATGCCCGTCTTGTCGGACACGCTGATCAGTGCGCGCATATTACAGTACTCCTTTCGTCGATGGTATGCCCTGACGGCGTGGATCCTGGCGAGTGGCTGCGTCCAGCGCCCGGCCCAAGGCCTTAAACAGGGCCTCAGCCTTGTGATGGTCATTGCGTCCGTAGAGCACACGCGCGTGCAAGCTCATGCGGGCATGCACGGCCAGTGTCTCCAAGAAGTGGATGATGAGGTCGGTCTCCACCGCGCCGATGCGTGCGGTCGAGAATGCCACGTCGATGGTGGCATAGGGCCGGCCACTGAGATCGACAACGACGTGAGCCAGGGCTTCGTCGAGGGGCGCGTAGGTCTGTCCCATGCGCACCAATCCTTGACGATCGCCGAGGGCTTGGTCCAGTGCCTGTCCCAGCCCGATGGCTACATCCTCCACGGTGTGATGTTCGTCTACTTCCAGATCGCCTTGAGCCTGCACCCGCAGATCGAATAGGCCGTGGGCTGCAAGTTGGGCCAACATATGATCCAAGAAGCCGAGTCCGGTGTCGATCTCGTATTGGCCGGTGCCATCCAGATCGATGCCGACCTGTACCTCGGTTTCTCCCGTACAGCGTTCGACCTGTCCTTGACGGACGGTAGACAGCGTATCCGCCATCCGGATCTGGCTGGGCGGGATCGGGGCCGACACACCCAGTATCGATTGGAGGGCTCCTAGAAGAGCGTCGTTTTGGTCGGGCCGTCCCACCGAGATGCGCACCGCATCGGCCAAATTGGGATCGGAGAAGCTGCGGATAAGGATGCCCTGGGCTGCCAGCGCATCTGCCAGATCGCGCCCTGTTCGTCCCTCCAGACGGCACAGCAAAAAGTTGGCCAGGCTGGGCAAGGGCTGCAAACCGGGTAGAGCGTGCAGTACGTCGTACAATCTCTGCCGCTCGGCTAGGATGTGGGCTTGAACAGTTTGGATGTAGTCCATATCGGTCAGGGTAGCCAGGGCCGCCACTGCTGCCGCTGCGTTGACGTTATAGGGCAGCTGCAAGCGGGCCATGGCTCCCGCCAATTTGGGTGAAGTCACGGCGTAGCCCAAGCGTAGGCCAGCCATGCTAGCCCATTTGCTAAACGTGCGCAATACTATCAGGTTGGCGTGCTCGGCCAACAGCGGCACAACACTCTCCCCGCCGAACTCGATATAGGCCTCATCGATGACGATAGCCAGGGGTAGCTGTAGCAAGCGCCGGATCGTATCGGTCGGGATGGCCCTGCCATCGGGATTGCCCGGCGTAGTCAAGAACAGCAATTTGGGACGGACATCCCTGGTTCCCTCGTGGACTAGCGCTTCGATCTGGTCCGCATCCACCGCAAAGTCATCGTGGCGGGGGACGCTCAGAACCTGACCGCGGTGTGCACGTGTACAGATCGCGTACATGCTGAACGCTGGTGGGCAGACGATCACTCCGTCGCCCGGGGCGACCACGAGGCGCACGGCCAAATCGATGATCTCGTCGCCCCCATTGCCCAGTACAATGTTCTGCTCCTCGACGCTTGCGTAGCGGGCGACCGCCTGGGTCAAGGCCCGGTAGTCGGGATAGTACCCGTACTCCTCAAAGCGGGCCAGCGCTTCAATAGCGCGGGGCGATGGGGGGTAGGGGTTCTCGTTGGCGTCCAGGCGCACGATCTGATCCACTGATTTACCGGCGCGTTGGGCGAGACCGCCCCAATCGGGTGGCTCGTAGGCTTTCAGTATGTCGATGTGTGAACAGATTAGGTCTTCTATCTTCATCGGACCCTCCCGATCCCAATGCTACCAAGGCTGCAGATCCTTCAGAAACTCCAGAGTGTGACGTGGTCGCTCCCCTGAGCCCGCTACCAGTCCATGCCGATCAACGAGAACAGCTTCTATGCCCATGGCCCTCGGCCCGGCCACGTCCCACCGCGGGTTGTCCCCCACAAAGATGCAGTCCTGTGGCCGGGCCGCAACCTTTTCCAGGGTGTACGCGAATATTTGGGGTGCTGGTTTCCGCCAACCGACATCGGAACAAAAGATCACGGCGTCCATCCACTCTGCCAGACCGAGCCGTGCAATCTCCTCATACCACGGTCCGGAAGGACTCCCCCACGGCAGGTTGGAAACGATGGCCGTCTTGTAGCCGCGGCCCTTCAGCGCTTGGAGCACCGGCAGGCTGTCTTCATAGCGGTACGCCCGGGCGAGTAATGGTTGCAGGAACTCCTGACACATCGACCGCATCTCGGACGGGCTTGGGTTGGGATCCAGACCAAATATCCGGATGAGGCGCTGCTCTAGGGGCCGCACCCGGTGATCGTCTGCTTCGTAGTCCTGTTCCTCAACACGCTGCCATATGGTCTCCGGAGCTATGGTCAGTTTGCCTTCCGCGCGAAGATGGTCCCGCACGTTGGTTATCGCCTCCTGGAGAATGCCGGGAAACTCGGCTTTGGTGAAGTAGCGCACCAGCGTGTTGCCCAGATCGAACAGAATCGTGTTGGTCATATACTTTCACCCCATGCATGGGCGATGGTGCTACTCCTGGCGGGCGATGACGGCTGCAGCATGGGCGGTGAGTCCCTCAGCCGCGGCGATCTGCTGGGCGGCTGGCGCCAAGCGTTGGGCGGAAGGGTTGTCCACGGCAAAGATGCTCGTCACCTTCACAAAGTCACGTACATGCAAGGGTGACGAGAAACGGGCGGTGCCTCGTGTCGGCATCACGTGGCTTGGTCCGACGACATAGTCGCCTAGCGCCTCAGACGAACCCTCCCCCACAAAGATCCCACCAGCGTTGTGTATGCGAGCCACTGATGGCCACGGATCGGCGATCAGCAAGCAAAGATGTTCCGGTGCGTACTCGTTGGCCAGTTCGAACGCCTGGTCCAAGCTGTCGATGACCAGAATGGCGCCCTGGCCGGCTAGGGATTCCTCGATGATGGCCCGCCGCGCCAAATCTCGCAACTGATCGACAACATGGGTGCGTACCGCTTCTGCGATGTGGAGCGAGGGTGTGATCAGCAGAGCCGTGGCTAGGGGGTCGTGTTCGGCTTGCGCCAGAAGATCGGCGGCAATCAGGGCCGGGGAAGCTGAATCGTCGGCGATGATCAAAGTCTCGGTGGGGCCGTGCAACCCCTCGATGCCTACGTCGCCATACACCTGTTTTTTCGCTAGGGTGACGAACAACCCGCCAGCGCCTACGACCTTGTCCACTCGCGGAACGCTCGCAGTGCCATAGGCTAGCGCGGCAATCGCCTGGGCCCCACCCAGCAGCAAAACTCGTTCCAGTCCAATGATGTGAGCAGCGGCCAAGATCACCGCTCCACCCTCCGCCTGGTCAAGTGCTTGGTCGAGGTCGAAGGGCGGCGTCGTTGCCAGAATTTCTGGGACGCCAGCTACCTGAGCCGGGATGGCGGCCATCAACAGCGAGGAGGGGTAGCTTGCAGTGCCGCCGGGCACGTATACGCCGACCCGCTGCAAGGGGCGGATCATTTGTCCCAGGGCCCCACCCTCATCGTCCCACTCTAGCCATGAGTGGCGCGGTTCCCGCTGGTGGAAACTGCGAATGCGGTCGGCGGCCAGACGCAACGCTTCGCGCAGGTCCACAGGCAGTGAACGGTAGGCGGCTTCCAGAGTCGATGCGTCGACCCAAAAGGAATCGAGGGAGTGACCATCTATGCGCCTCGAATAGTCCTTCAAGGCAGTATCTCCGTCGCGGCGCACATCGGTCACAATCTGCGCCACGGCTTCCTCGGCTGACAGAGGGCGTCCAAAGAGGACATGTAGGCGATCGGCTACCCGTTTGGGTAGGACCGTTCCCTGCGGATCTCGCAGGCGGGCAATGTGCGCCCGCCCGGCGTCCATCCCTTCAATGATGCGAATCTTCACGGTACACTTCCTTCCTGATCCAGGTTCTCTGCGGGGAGCCCATCTGGTGTTTGTGGGCTGAGATCGGTTAGCAACTGGCGGATCTCGGCCAGGCGCAGTCGGTACGAGACGCGGTTGACGATGAGCATCGCCTGGCAAGCAGCGATCTCTTCCAGTTCGATCAGGCCGTTTTCACGCAGGGTACGTCCCGTCTCGACCACATCCACAATCAGATCCGCCAGTTCCACGAGGGGCGCCAATTCGATCGACCCGGTCAGAGGGATGATCTCTGCTGAGAGTCCTTGCTGCCGGAAGAATGCCCGCGCCATGCGGGGGTACTTGGTCGCCACCCGCAAGCCCGCCGCCAGGCGCAGGCTGCGGTCCTTCTGAGCCGGCTTCCCGGCTACAACCAGCCGGCAACGCCCAAACCCTAACAGCATCGGTTCGTACACATCACGCTCACTCTCCCACAACACGTCCTGGCCCACAATGCCCAGATCGGCCGCGCCATACTCAACATAGACCGGAACGTCGGCGGGCTTGACCAGCAGGAAGCGGAGTGAGTTGTGGTCATGGGCGTTGGGCTCTGTGACAAGAAGCTGTCGCGAGCCGTTTCCCAGATCGCAGCGCCAGCCTAGCTGGCGGAACAACTCGGCTGCCGGTTCCAGTAAGCGTCCCTTGGGTAGAGCTACGGTCAATGGTCCCATCGGGCTAGTCTCCTCCCTGGCGGTGATCGGGTTCTGGTTTGGCGGGGGCTGGTCTCTGCAGTTCTGATAGCAGTTCGTCCTCGGTCACGGCGCGCTCGCCTCCGTTATCCCACAAGCACCAGCCATCCTCGGTGCAGTACAACACATGCTGGATCCCCCGTTGACGGGCCATCGCGACCAATTGTTTCCTGGGCAGGTGCAATACATCGACCTCGACACGGTGGCCTGCCAGGCGGAGGCGCTGTACCTGGGCCAGGCAATGGGCATGATCGCAGCATTCGACCAGTAGATCCGGTTCTGGCGATGGGGCGGGTGCGCCCTGGTGGACTTGAACCAAGAGCGCTCGTTCGATGCCCAAGCCGAATCCAACGGCTGCCATGGGACGCCCGAACTGGGCGATCAAGGCATCATAGCGCCCTCCGCTAACTAGTGGCCAACCCAACCCGGGGGCGACCCCCCGGAAGGTGATGCCGGTATAGTAATCCATGCCACGGACCTCACTCAGGTCCAAGATGACCCGCTCCGCTGCGCCATAGACGTGCAGTAGACGATAGACCTCAGCCAGCCGGTCGAGTGCAGTGTGGGCTTCGGAGCGCTGTGTCAGGCCAGCGCTCAAATGCCTGGCTTGGTCAAGCACCTCGGGCCCACCGATGAGATCCGGCAGCCGTTCGAGGAGATTTCGCTGGTCCTGGCTCAAAGCGACCTGACCTAGCACCTCGGCCAGGCGAGCATGGTTCTTGTGATCGATGGCATCACGGATTGGGTTCAATGACTCCTCTGGCAGCCCAGCCGTAAGCGCGTGGAAGAATGTCATCTGGCCCAGATTGACCTGAAACTCGCGTAGGGACAGCGCCTCCAAAGCCGCGATGGAGAGGGCGACAACCTCGGCGTCCGCGGCTGGGGTGTCGGCGCCGATAAGCTCGACCCCCGTCTGGGTGAACTCCCGCTTGCGTCCTGCTTGGGGTTCCTCGCGGCGAAAAAGGCTGCCCACATAACAACAGCGCAATGGCATGGGACGGTCGAATAGCTTGGTCGCCGCCATTCGCGCTACTTGAGGGGTAAAGTCTGCTCGCAATGCCAAAGTCTGGCCCCGCGTGTCAATGAATCGGTACATCGAACGCCGCAGCTCGGCACTCGCGCCGACGGCCAGATTATCATAGTACTCAAAAGTGGGGGGGATGACCTCCTGATAGCCCCACCGAGCGAAGCACTCCCGCACGCTCGCTTCGGCCGTGCGCCGGCGGATGGCCTCGACCAGAAAGCGATCTTGAACGCCATGCGGAATCTGGCTTCGCCCTGAGTCAGGCGACAGTCGTATCGTTCTTGGAGTCATAGCTAGGTGACCTCTCTGTATTACAAACAAAAAAGACCGGCCTGTTGACCAGTCTTTGGATGAGTTCCGGCGCGTTGCGAGCAACGGCTCGCGCCCTCATGGGCGCCAGGTCTCATCCTATGGCGTATGATGATGGCTGGCGGACAGGCAGGCCTGTCGCCAGGCCATCCCTAGACGCAGTTTATCCGGTTGTACAATACCTTGCCGTGCAAGCGTCATTGTCAATCCCATCCCTGTACCCATCACGAACGCCGAAATCATAGCATATCCTCGGGGAAAAGTCAAGGTTTCGCGCGCGGGTAACCATGGTTGTGACCATGTCACCCGCCGGGATGGAAATAGGCTCCCTCCCCCTAGGTGACCGGCTGGCCCTGACCGGCCACTAGCATGCGATAGGTCTTTTCAATGCGGTCCCAATTGCCCTCCCGGTCCAGGGACCAGAAACGGCCCAGCACAGTGGCAACCTGGCCCACGCCCAGGCGCTCAGCCTCACACTCTACCTGCTCAATGTAGATGGCGCCACTTTCAGGGCGTTCCCCACGGCGGCCCAACATGGAGTGGATATACACCTCGGGCACGTCCTCGCGCCGGGCCATCTCCAATAGCGCTAGCAGGTGATCCACCGAGCCGTGGGAGCTGTAGAAGGAGACGATACCCAGCAGATGTAGTCGGGTGGCGTCGCGCTTGGCGCCTTCCATGGCCCACCGGAACGCCTCGTTCTCATAGAACGAGCCATCGCCCAGAGCTTGGTTGATACGCACCCGGTCGGCAGGCACTACGCGTCCTGCACCGATATGCAGGTGTCCGGCTTCCGAGTTGCCCACAGTGTCTGCTGGCATGCCCACTGCTGGGCCCGAGGCGGTAAGCTGAGTATGAGGCCAAGTTGCCACCAAGCCGTCCATCACCGGTGTTGCGGCCTGGGCGATCAGATCACCAGGTCCGCTATCGCCCACCCCCCAGCCATCGAGAATGAGCAACAGGACACGGCGCGGGCTGGCATCCTGCCCCTTCTTTTCTCCATTCGGCGGAATGGCCAACAGGCTGGTCCCGGTCATGGCTGCTGGCTGGGGCAAACCTAGAAGATGCAGAATTGTAGGCGCGACATCGGTCAAGTCTCCTCCCTGGCGGAGTAGAGTCCTTTTGTCGAGAAGAGGGTCGATGAGAACAAGCGGCACCGGGCTGTCGGTGTGCCCTGTATCGATGGCGCCGTCGGGGTAATACCAGCGCTCCACCGTACCATGATCAGCCGTGAGCACCACTGTCACCCCAGCCTCGCGGGCTGCTGCGATGATGCGACCTGCCTGGGCGTCTACCGTCTCGACCGCCACTTGGATGGCGGCGGGATCCTCTATGTGGCCAATGACATCCACGTTGCATAGGTTGACTGTCACCAGGGCATTGGTCTCGTCACGGATGGCCTCGATGGCGGCATCCGCCACGGTCCGGGCGCTCATCCGGGGTGGCATCTCGGCGTGCGTGGCCGGGTGGGGCGATGGCACCACCCTTCGCTTCTCCCCGGGGAACGCATCCTGGGCCTTACCGTTGAGGAAGAAGCTAACGTGGATCGCTTTTTCCGATTCGACGACCTTGGTCTGGCCCAGGCCGGCCTGGCTCACCGTCTCGAACAGCGTATCCTCCAAACGCCCGAGCGGGGGGAAGGCGACTTGGACATCCAGATCGGGATGGTATTCGATCATGGTAGCGAAATGGATTGTCATCGGTGGGCGGTCAAAGTGGGCAAAGTCTCGATCGACAAAAGCCGAAGTGAGTTCGATTTCACGCTCGCCGCGAATGTCATAAAAGATGACATAATCGCCATCTTGGATATTGCCGATGGGCTGTCCGCTGGCGTCTACACGCACCAGTGGTTCCAGGGTCTCGTCCTCTTGACCGGCGCGATAGGCGGCGCGCACGGCCTCAGCCATGGCATAGGTTCTGGTCGCCATATCTACTCTCCTAAAGGGATGATTCGATGGCAGCTATTGTACCGTGATGGTCGCAGCGCCCTGATGGAACTCCTCCCAATCCCCATCAGGCTCGTCACACCGGTCGAAACAGATGGCCAGGAACACCTGGTAGGTGCCTGGTGAGTCGAACGTCAGACCGTCATCATGTTTGAATGGTACACCAGGCTGGATTACGTCGGGATTGACCCAACTGGTGTTGAACTGGCCGTTGCTGGCCTTGATGCCCAGTAGGACAAACCCGACCGGATCGTTGGTGTGATTCACTGCTTCGTAGGTAAAAAACGCCTTCTCTCCCACGGCAAACACTGTCTTGTCGCGGGCGACAACCAACCCTGAGACCCCATGCGAGCCGATGACATGCTTGGCTTGGGGCGCGGGTGTCGCTGTGGGAGGAGGAACCCTGGTGGGCCGGGGCGGCGCCTGCGTCGCCGTCGCTGGCGGGGGAGTCGGCGTGGCGGGTTCCGGTGTGGCTGTCGCCGGTTCTGATGTGTTTGTCGGTGTAGGCTGTTCTGGCGTACTGGTTGGCACGACTGCCGTGGCTGCAGGCAGCAGAGTGGCAGTAGGAGCGACCGGCGTCGGGCTTGGCGGAGCGGTGTGAGTCGGCGACGGCATCGGCGTGAAGGTCGGCCTGAGAGTCTTGACCGGCTCTGGTGTCCCATCCAAACCGCGAGCCAGGAAATCGGGTCCACAGCCCAAGGTAACCGTAGCTAGCAGGGCGAGGGCCAGCCATAGACGTATCTGTCGTTTCATCATCCATCCTTTTTTATCGGTGTGTGCGTTGGTACACAAAACGTCCCGCGTTCGACGTGGTGCCCCAGCCGAACGCGGGACATTGTACCCGATCCATCTGGATCAGGAAAGTTCAGAGGGAGGGTTGGGTGTCAGCGCTGGCCAGTCTGAGTGGCTAACGCCCTCTCTCTTCCAGGATGGCCAAGATCTTGTCGGCGGTCGCGGTTGGTAGATCCAGGGTCTCGATCTCGGCCCGCAGCGCGTCAACCGCGCCATAGCCCCCAGCAATGCCGTTCAGGCGCGCAGCCAGGGTCGAGTTCAGCAAGTCTACGGGGTCAGGGTATGCGGCGTGCAGTGCAGCCAGCAACTCGGGCGCTTGCTGCAACCGGTATTTCTGATGATAGTCTTCAGCCAGGTAGAAGTTGGAAAAGGGTACGATCTCGGTGTAGATCTGGTCGCCATGCTTGGCTTCTTCGCGCGCTCGTGTCTCCTCGGCCAGTTGCTTCTGTTCCTCGTCGTGATAGAAGATGAGAGAGGCATACTGTCGCGACCATGGCCGGCTGCTGGGATCGTGGCTGCTCCAGAAGACATCCAGCAGATCCTGGTACGAAATCAGCTGCGGGTCATAGTCGATCTGGATGGTTTCGCTGTGGTCGCCCAGACTACGATACGTGGGATCGGGCTTGGTACCGCCCGCATAGCCGACACGGGTCCGTATCACTCCCGGCAAGCTCCCGAACTGGGAGTCGGGTCCCCAAAATCAACCCAAGGCGAAGGTGGCTGTCTTTGCCCCGCCGGGGGCGGCTGTGATGGCGGTGTGCGTGGTCTCGGGAGCTACCGGCTCGGGCGTCGTCGCATCCGGCGCTGCCAGTCCGCCGCACCCGACGAGGATCAGTACCGTGCAGAGTGAAAACGCAATCGCTCCCCGGCACAGCGACTGCGCCTTACACGTTCGCATCAGCTAGCCCTCTCCCGGTTCGGATTCATCGTCCTCCTCTGCCTCCACGAAGTCGAGGGCGGCCGAATTCACACAGTAGCGCAGTCCAGTGGGCCGAGGACCGTCTTCAAAGACGTGGCCCAGGTGCGCATCGCACCGGCTGCAGCGAATTTCGGTCCGGATCATGCCGTGGCTGGCATCCCGCTCGGTCTCGATGTTCTCTTCGGAGGCTGGCGCCCAGAAACTGGGCCAGCCCGAACCGGACTCGTACTTGGTATCCGAGTCGAATAGTTCGGCTCCGCAGGCTACGCACAGGTATTTGCCCTGCTTCTTATTGTAGTAATACTCGCCGGTGAAGGGCCGTTCAGTACCTTTCTGTCGCGTAATCCTGTATTGTTCTGGCGTCAACTGCTCCCGCCATTCCTTGTCACTCTTTACAATTTTCTCCATCCTATTCCTCGCTTTCTAGCCCAAGGCCACGTCAAGCGTCATCATTGTGGCAAAGCCCAGCATCGCGCCAATGGTTGCTATGTCGCTGAGCGTCTCAACATGAGCCTCGGGGATCAGTTCTTCAACTACAACATAGATCATGGCTCCTGCCGCAAAGGCCAGTGCATAGGGCAGGATAGGCCGGATCAAGAGCACGGATGCTGCACCCAACACGCCGGCCATAGGCTCGACCGTGCCCGAAAGCTGTCCATACCAGAAGGCTTTGGTGCGGGACATCCCCTCACGTCGCAGCGGCACCGAAACCGCCGTGCCTTCCGGAAAGTTCTGGATGCCGATGCCCAAGGCCAGGGCGATGGCGCCTCCTAAGGTAGCTGCCGGCAAGCCAGCAGCTACCGCGCCAAAAGCGACGCCCACCGCTAGACCCTCGGGGATGTTGTGCAGGGTGATAGCCAGTACCAGCAACACACTCCGCTGCCAACTGGTCTTGATACCCTCTGCGTGATCCGTGGGGTAGCCGCGGTGCAGGTGGGGTAGCAGTTTGTCCACGCCCCAGAGAAACGCGCCGCCCAACAGGAACCCAACAGTGGCCGGAATCCAGGCGACCCCTCCTATCTCTTCCGTCATGGCGATGGCCGGTGCCAGCAGCGACCAGTAGCTGGCCGCGATCATGACGCCAGACGCAAAGCCCAACATGCCATCGAGCACCCGGCGCTGGATGGTACGGAAGAAAAAGACTAGGCCAGAGCCAGCCGCCGTCATTCCCCAGGTAAACAGGGTTGCCACCAGGGCTTGTACAATCGGGTTTAGACTCTCAAGCCATTGTGCCATGATACGCGTCTCCTTGTTCAGGTCTCTTCATCAGTGCTAGTTTCTGGATTCATCCTCCCCAGCCGGCCAAGGGCGGATCTTTTCAATCGGTGTAGAACGCCACCCCCACGGTTCCCGGGCCAGCGTGGGTTCCGAGCACCGGCCCGCACTCGCCGGAGATGATCTCCACCGGATGGAAACGCTCCTCCAACTGTTCCGCAAACTGGACGGCTTCCTCCGGGGCGGCAATGTGGAGCACGGCCATATACGCTCCTTGTGCACCGCCCAGCTGCTCCGCCACCAGGTCCAAGACCTTGTCCAAGGCCTTGCGCCGGGTCCGGACCCGGGTGACCGGTTGGACGATGCCATCCCGGATCTCGAGTACTGGCTTGAGCTTGAGTGCGGTGCCAAAGAGCCGGGCGGCTGCTCCGATCCGGCCGCCACGATGCAGGTATTCCAGGGTGTCGACCAGGAACAAAATCTTGACCTTGGCCATCATTTCCCGGGCGGCGGCGACCACGGTTTGCAGATCCGCGCCTGTGGCGGCCGCTTGTGCGGCTGCCAGCACAATGAACCCAAGCTGGAGCGAAACGGCCCGCGAGTCGATGATCTCAATGGGAATCTCGGGCAGGTTGGCGGCCGCCACCTGCGCCGAATTGATAGTCCCGCTCAGCTCGTCGGAGACCAAGATCGCTGCGATTCCATCCGCTTCCTGGGCCAGTTCGACAAAGAGATCCTGGAAGCTGGTTACGTGTGGCTGGGACGATGCGGGAAAGTCCGGTGATGTCCGCAGTAGCTCGTAAAATGTGGGCGAGTCGATGTCTACCCCATCGAGCCAGGTCTTGTCGCCCATGATCAGAATCTGGGGCACGACATGAATGTTGTACTGCTCGACCAGTTCCCGGGGTATGTCGCACGTGCTGTCGGTCACGATTGCGACTCGCCTTGGGCTGCTCCCCTCCATACTTCACCTCCTCTGGCGATTCCTTGCATTATACCACACTGCCCCACTGGCCGCCAACGTAGAAACTACTCCATCTGCACCTGACGCGCAATTTGTCGCTCCACCGCCCATATCTGATCACCAACCGCGACCAACATGCTGCCGGTGACTGTATCCCAATCTACCATGGCGATCGTGGCGCCGGGTACAATGCCCTGGGCTGCTAGCTGGCGCAAAACCTCGGGATCGTCATCAGGTACAGCAGCCACCCGCGCCGTGCGTCCAGGCTCCAGCTCGATCAGACGTGCTCGCGGTCCTAAGGGAAGCGAGCCATCGCTGGCTGGGATCTGATGCCCATGTGGATCCAGCACGGGCTGTCCCAGGAATTCAGCGAGATGCTCTGCCACCTGGTCGGAAGTAGCATGTTCCAGGCGATGGGCCTCCGCGTGCACCTGTTCCCAAGGCAACCCCAAAACCTGGGTGAGAAAGAGCTCCCAAAGCCGGTGACGGCGCAGCAGCTGTAGTGCTTGGCGCTCGCCATCTGGGCTCAGGATCGCACCATGATAGGGTTGGTACTCCACCAGACCCTTGCGGTGCAGCTTGCGGATCATATCCGTAACCGAGGCCGGTGCAACGCCCAGCCGCTGGGCCAGCGCTGTTGTGCTCACCAGCGCTTCACCCTCCTGTAAGCGGTATATCGCCAGCAGGTAGTCCTGTACGGAGATGCTTCTCATAACTCACCCTAAAATTTAGGTATGGCTAAATTTTAGCATAGAGGATAGAATTTGTCAAGCGACGGAGGGGCCAAGATCTACGCTCCCGCGGTTGGCAACGGATCGTGACTGTAACCGGTGATAGCCGGGCTTCTCCAGGATCGGGCTCAGCGTTCATCCGGGCGCTGAGAATGCCCTTGACAGAAGGACCTCGGGATGATAGAATAGAAGTGCAAGCAATGAAGGCACTAGGGGAGCCTGGGGCGCCAGGCTGAGAGGGCGACACGGAACTGTCGCCGACCCTTTGAACCTGACCTGGGTAATGCCGGCGTAGGGAAGAAGCAATGGATCGTAGACAGAGAACCGCCGGCTTGAGGCTAGGCGGTTCTTGGTTTTTCGGAGGAGGGGTACATGCGAGCGATCATCATCGCCGGTGGCCAGCTTGGCAGTGGTTTGGATGTGAAGCAGTGGGTGCGCCAAGGAGACTGGATTATTGGCGCGGACGGCGGGGCAGCCCTGGCGCGGAGCCATGGTGTGATGCCCGCGGTAGTGATCGGTGACATGGACTCCTTGTCAGAGGAAGCCCGGTTGGCGTTGGTCACGCACGGCAGTCGCTTTGTCGAACATCCACGGGCCAAAGACGAGACCGATCTGGAGCTGGCCCTGACCTTTGCTGCAGAAGGCGGCGCGGACGAAATCGTCATCCTGGGCGCGTTGGGTGGCAGGTTGGATCATACACTGGCCAATGTATTCCTGCTGGCCCTGCCGCAGCTGGCGGATCTATCGGTGCGGATTGTGGATGAAGGCCAGGATGCACAGTTGGTGCGGAGCGGCGGGACCGTGCAGGTAGAAGGAGAACCGGGAGACGTGATCTCCCTTCTGCCGCTGGGTGGCCACGCGCAGGGGGTGACGACCCAAGGGCTGGCTTGGCCGTTGGATGGAGATACTTTGCAGTTGGGGTTCAGCCGGGGTGTCAGCAACGAGATGACCAGTTCCCAGGCCCAGGTCCAGATCCGAGAGGGGAAATTGCTCGTCATCCACGGGCAGCCCCAAGAAGAGGGTAGTGTGAGATAGAGAGGAGTAGGTATGGAGAGGCAGATGTTGATTCTGTCGATCGTGGGGCTGCTTGCTCTGCTCCTGACAGCCTGCGGGTCGACAGGGCCGTTGACGATCATGACGCATGATAGCTTTGATGTCAGTGAGGAAGTGGTAACAGCCTTCCAAGAGCAGTGTGATTGTGAGGTGCAGTTCCTCCAATCAGGCGACACCGGCCTGATGTTGAATCAAGCCTTGCTCAGCAAGGACAACCCCATGGCTGATGTTATCTATGGCATAGACAACACGTTTCTGAGCCGGGCATTGGCTGGCGATATCCTAGAGGCCTACGAGTCGCCGCGCTTGAAAGCGATTCCCGACAGCCTAGAGCTTGACAAGAGCTATCACCTGCTGCCAGTGGACTATGGCGACGTTTGCCTGAACTATGACAAAGCGTGGTTCGCCGAGAATGACTTGGCGCCTCCCACTGATTTGCCCGATCTAACCCAGCCCGACTATGAGGCGCTGACCGTAGTGGAGAGCCCGGCAACTTCGTCAACAGGGCTGGCCTTCCTGCTCGCTACGGTGGGTAGGTTTGGCGAGGAAGGATACCTGGACTACTGGGCGGATCTGCGGGCCAATGATGTGCTGGTGACCGATGGCTGGGAAGACGCTTACTGGGGGAACTTTACCTATACTTCGGACGGTGACCGGCCCATTGTGGTTAGCTACGCGAGCAGCCCCCCGGTGGAGGTCTATTTTGCCGAAGAGACTTTCGACGAAGCGCCCACCGCGGTGGTCACCGCTGACGGCAGTTGTTTCCGTCAGATCGAATTTGTCGGTATTCTCAAGGGCACGGCAAACCGCGACCTGGCCGAGGAATGGATCGACTTTATGCTGGGCACGACCTACCAGAAAGACATCCCACTCAAGATGTTTGTTTTTCCGGCCAATGAGAACGCCCAGTTGCCTGAAGTGTTCGCTCGTTTTGCCGAGGTACCCCAGAATCCGGCAACGGTAGACCCCGAGGCTATCGAGGCCAACCGGGAGGCGTGGATCGAGGCCTGGACGCGGACCGTACTGCGCTGAGGGATCTGTGCATCGAGTCCAGCTACTGGGCCTCGCGGTCCAGAAGCTGGCGCTTGCGTTCCTTTCCCCAGCGGTAGCCACCTACCGTGCCGTCACTGCGCACGACCCGGTGGCAGGGAATGGCCAGGGCGATGTGATTGGCCGCGCAGGCCTGGGCCACGACCCGGGCTGCCTGGGGCTTGCCGAGCTGAGCGGCGATCTGCCCATAGGTGGCCTTTGAACCGGCAGGGATCTCGCGCAACGCCATCCAGACCCGGCGCTGGAAGGCGGTGCCCTGGATATCCAACGGCAGATCCAGGGAGCCCCGGGGCGCGTCGAGAAAAGCCAGGATCTGGGCCAGCCAAGTGGATAGATCCGGATCGTTTTCGATCATGTCGGCATGGGGAAACCGGGTCCGCAGGCGATCTGTGAGGATATCGGGGGTGTCCGCAAACTCGATGGCGCACACCCCTTGGGTTGTCGCTGCCACCAGCAACCAACCCAGATAGCATGGCGCCAGCGCAAAGCCGATCCGGACACCGTGTCCGCCATTTTGGTACTGGGCGGGCTTCATGCCCAAGGTCTCGGCTGCGTTTTCATAGAAACGGCTGCTAGACGGGAACCCCGCCTCGTATAGGGCCTCGGTCACAGTTGAGCTCTCTGGCAGGCTGGCACGAACGCGGTTCACGCGCGTCTGTATAGCATACTGCTTCGGTGTGACGCCTACGATTCTCTTGAACACGCGATGAAAGTGGGACGGGCTCAGCCCGGCGGCCGCTGCCAGGTCGGCCAACGGGGGAGGTTCCACCGAGTCTTCAATGATCTGGCAGGCCGCGATGATGGCTTGGTAATGGGGTGCTTGGTTGTTGGGTTGGGAAGGCCTGCATCGCTTGCAGGGACGGTAGCCTGCCTCCTCGGCCTCCTGGGCGGTGTCAAAGAAGCGTATATTCTCCCGGTTGGGCAGCCGCGAGGGACAGCCGGGGCGACAGTACACCCCGGTGGTCACAACCCCATACAGGTAGGAATCGCCTAGCTGGGGGTTGCGTTCCACCACCGCTTCCCACCGAGCTTGTTCACGCCGGTCAGGTTTTTGGGTTGGGTCGTCCATTCATACCTCCGCGATCGGTGTGTGCAGTCAACAGGCAGTGTACCATGTGCCCGCCACAGGGGCTATCTGTTTCTTGCCCTCTCATTCGAGTCACGGAGATTGGCCCCGGCCGGTGCCTGATAACCGCCCGTTCCTGTCTGGCGAGAATGTCAGGGCTGGTTAGGATAACCCGCAAGCAACGCCGCGCGTCCTGGGTGCTCAGACGTTCTGCGCCTGGATGGCTGTGATGGCGACAGTGTTGATGACGTCGTCCACAGTGCTGCCCCGGCTCAGATCGTTGACCGGCTTGTTCAGGCCCTGTAGCACCGGGCCCACTGCGATTGCCCCCGTCTCACGCTGGACGGCTTTGTAGGTGTTGTTGCCCGTGTTCAGATCGGGGAAGACCAAGATGGTCGCGCGACCGGCAACATCGGAACCGGGCATCTTGCTGCGGCCCACACTGATATCTACCGCGGCGTCGTATTGGATAGGCCCTTCGATAGGTAGATCGGGACGGCGTTCGCGGGCCAACTGGGTGGCCTTGCGCACGCGGTCAACTTCCTCCCCCGTGCCCGATTCGCCTGAGGAGTAGGAGAGCATGGCGATGCGGGGCTCGATGCCGAACGTGCTGCCCGTCTCGGCCGAAACGATGGCGATCTCGGCCAACTGCTCAGCTGTAGGTCTAGGCACTACGGCGCAATCGCCATAAACCAGTACCCGATCCTCCAAGCACATGAAGAACACCGAAGAGATCACCTCAAAGCCGGACCGGGCCTTGATGAACTGGAAGGCGGGGCGGATGGTGTGGGCGGTACTATGCGCCGCGCCGGATACCATCCCATCGGCATCCCCCTTGTAGACCATCATCGTCCCAAAGTAGGAGACATCGCGCATCAGATCCCGGGCGTATTCGCGTGTAAGCCCGCGGTGTTTGCGCAGTTCGTACAAGGTTTCGGCGTATGCATCGAATTGGGCGTGGGTTTCGGGATTGACAATGGCCACCCGATCCAGATCGATATCGAGCTGGTGGCGCGTGATGAGCATCTTGATCTCCTGTTCATCGCCGATGAGGGTGACGTCGACCACATTCTGGTTGACAAGATGCTCGGTTGCGCGGAGGATGCGCTCGTCCGTTCCTTCCGGCAGGACGATGTGCTGCCTATCCGCCTTGGCCCTCTGGATCAGGCTATAGAGGAACATCTGCGGCGGGATGCCCCGCGGCTCGATGCGGCCGAACCGTCGTTCCAATTCGCCGGATTCTACATAGCGGGCGAAGAGGCGCAGGCTGGCGTTGATCTTGGCCGGCTTGTCCGCTGTGAGATAGGAGCGCACGGTGTTGATGTTGGCCACGGTCTCGTAGGTTTCAGCTTCCACAGCTAGAATAGGCAGAATATCAGGCAGCCCGTCCAGGAGGCGTTTCACCGATGGGGCCGGTTTCTCGCCGGTCGTCAGCAACAAGCCAGCGATGGATGGATAGTTGCGCGAACGGTGTGCCTCCAGCGCGCTGAGGATCACTTCACCGCGGTCGCCCGGTGTGATGAGGAGCGCCTGTTCCTTTATCCGCGGCAAGTAGTTCTGCATCTGCATGGCGATGACCATATAGTGGGGGACAAGTTGACCCAACTTGTCATGGCCGTACAATACTTGAGCGTTCAGGTGGGCAGCGATCTCATCCAAGGTGGGACTGGCCAGCATGTGGTCTTCGGGCAGCACCCAGACCAGCAGCTCCTCTGGCAACTCGCGCCGGAGCGTCTCGCGGATCTGGTCTACTTGCTCGGGTAGCGTGCGGTTGACGGCGATCCCGACAATCGGACAGCCTTTGCTGTGGAACTCGTCCAGGGCAATGGTGATCGGGCTCAGGACTTCGTCGATGTCCTCCCGGTCAGCCCGGCCTAAGATCAGGACCGGACTGCCCAGGCTCTGGGCAATAGCCACATTTACGTCAAACTCGAAGGCGGTGCCTTCGGCGCTCAGGTCGGAGCCGACACACAGGACAAAGTCGTAGTGGTCCTCCAGCTCCTTGTATTTTTTGATGACGCGACTGGTCAATTCATCGGTCTCGCGTTTGGCCAGGAGGTCAATGGCTTCCGACGTGCGGAAGACGTAGGTGTCCTCATAGGGTTGGTCTAGTTGAAAGTGGGTCAGGAGCAGATCAATGTTCTTGTCCCGCTGATCGCCCTGATCTGAGCCGATTATGGGCCGGAAGACGGCCAGCCGTCGCGTGCGGCGGAGCAATCGCTCGGCAATGCCGAGGGAGACGAGCGACTTGCCACATCGCGGCTCTGTAGTCGTCAAGTAAAGAGATTTGTACATCGTATCCCTCCGATTCTTGGTGGTCTATCCGGATTCGGGCGCCGGTTCTGTTGTTCCCTTCTGGGGCT
>JASFOV010000006.1:0-23672 GCA_050116355.1 Anaerolineae bacterium | reverse complement strand
CGGTGGCCAGCCTGTCCGTCCAAGCCGCGGCCACCGGCGACCGGCAGGCGGCCTGGCAGGCGTTGTTGTTCGATCCCTGCATCAACGACCTGGATACCGCGCGCCACATCCTGGACGCCTATCTCGAGGAGTATGCCGGCTACTTACCCCAGTTCCAAGAGACCACCTAGCATCCAGCATCCCTCGCCATACTCCCGGATTGTTTGACGCACCCTACACCCTGTGCTATACTCAACCCGAAAAGGAGGCATACCATGGAAACTCGACCGTTAGGCAAGACTGGACAGTCATTTCCCATCCTGAGCTTTGGCGCCCAGCGCGTTGTCGACGACGAAGGGTGTGGCCAAGACCAAGCCCTGGCCATCCTTAACACCGCGTTGGACCGCGGCATCCGCTACTTTGACACCGCCTGGATCTATTCGCAGGGCCAGTCGGAGGAACGCGTGGGTATGGTCGCCAAGGATCGCCGCGACGAGATGTGGATCGCGACCAAGGTCTGGGCTACCACGCGTGATGAAGCCCGCCGCCAGCTTGATGACAGTCTAGGCCGTTTGCAGACCGATTATGTCGATGAGTGGCGCTTGCACAATGTATGGGGATTCGATAGACTGGATGAGATGACGGCCAAAGGCGGTGCGCTGGAGGCCCTGGTTGAGGCCCGCGAGGAAGGATTGGTGCGCCACCTGAGCATCAGCGGCCACACCGACCCCCAGGTCCAGATCGAAGCCCTGTGCCGCTTCCCCTTTGACACGGTCCTTGTCGCCGTATCGGTGCTCGATCACTTCATCTACAGCTTTGCCGAAGAGTTCTTGCCGGTAGCAGCCCAAAAAGGCGTGGGCGTGATCGGCATGAAGGTCTTTGGCTACAAGAAACTCGCTCACGTCGCCGACCGGGCGCTCCGCTACGCCTTATCCCTGCCCCTGACCACCGTCGTCGCTGGCTGTTCCACAATGGAGGAGCTGGAGGCTGATCTGGCCGTTGCGGAAGCGTTCACACCGCTCACCGGTCCCGAACGCTTGGCCTTCTTCCGCGAAATGCTGCCCCTGGTCAAACCACAAAACATGCCCTGGAAAGCCAGCGATTGGGACAACCCAGTCGAGTGGAAGCCCCGACAGGAACCCAGCGGACCGGGCATTTGGGGCTAGAGCGAAAGAAGGGCGATTGTGCCTCCTTCCACGCCCAGATCACAGAGCAATTCCATCTCCCATGAAGGATGAACATGTCGGACAATGCCCTGCAAATCGTCAAGTCTGTCAGCATTCCCTTGTCCGAACTGAGCTTCCGCTTCTCGCGGAGCAGCGGTCCGGGCGGGCAGCATGTCCAAAAGTCCTCGACGCGAGTTGAACTGCTCTTTGACGTGCCTAACTCGCCCAGCTTGACCGAGAAGCAGCGCCAAAAAGTGCAAAAGCGACTGGCCCGCTACATCGATTCAAAGGGCCTGCTTCACTTGACCTCCGAGTCAGAGCGGAGCCAGCTACGCAACCGGGAGGAAGTCGTCGCCCGGTTCCAATCTCTGATGCGCGACGCGCTCAAGCGTCGCAAGCGCCGCAAACCAACCAAGCCCACCGCCGCTTCCAAAGAGAAGCGCTTGAAAGCCAAGCAGAAACGCAGCGAAAAGAAAAAGACCAGGGGGCGCGTCCGCGATTTTGAATGAGGGATTCCGGTCATACCTTCCCCGGTTCTTGTTGGCACGGGTTGGCTATGGTATAATGTAGTTGTAAAGAGAAACTTCCAGGCCAATGATGGCTTGCGTAATGGTGATGCCTGCGCCCTGCCAAGCCAGGGCGTTATCCATTTGTATCCATAGGTGAACGATGTATCACGTACCATTCGACAGGGGACAACTGAGTTTCGAACTGCCGCCGGATTGGCAAGGGACAAAGATCGAATCCAAAACGGCGCCTCCTATTCCTGATGTACCAGCTATGGTGCGGCACGTCCTGGCCCAGCCCATCGGTTCGCCGCCTCTCCGCGAGCTTGCCCGGCCAGGGGATCGCGTCTGCATCGTCTTTACCGACATCACCCGCGCCAGCCCGGATCACCTGCTGGTCCCACCCATTCTTGCTGAACTGGAGACCGCAGGGGTGCGCGATGAGGACATTACCTTGCTGTGTGGGATCGGCTTGCACCGTCCCAGCACGCCTCAAGAAAAAGTGGCCAAGCTGGGGCAGATGGTCGTCGATCGCTACCGTGTCATCGACAACGAGCCGTTGAACCCCGCAGCCCTCGTGGACTTGGGGACAACCGATAGTGGGATCCCGCTGTCCGTAAACAAGTTGGCCTACGAAGCCGACCTCCTGATCGCGACCGGAATCGTCGAGCCCCACCAGTATGCCGGCTACTCTGGCGGCCGCAAGACCCTGGCCGTAGGCGCCGCTGGCGAGGCCATGATTGCCTACACCCACGGCCCGCACATGATCGACGATCCCCGTACCCGGTTGGGCCGTATTGACGGCAACCCCTTCCACGAAGCGATCACCGAGGCAGCGCGGCGAGCGAGACTGCGATTCATCGTCAATGTCGTTCAGGACGACGAGAAACAAGTGGTTCACATCCAAGCTGGGGAGCCAGAGGCGGCCTTCCTCGACTTGGTCGCCTTTGCCAAGGCCCTGTACGAAGTACCCGTGCCGCAGCAGTACGACGTTGCCGTGGCCGGTGTCGGCTATCCCAAGGACGCCAATCTATATCAGGCCAGTCGCGCCGCCAGCTACCTCTTCTTTGGGCCCCAGCCTGTCGTCAGACCAGGTGGCGTCTTTGTCGTCCCCGCCCCCTGCGCCGAGGGCGCCGGCGATGGCGTGGGCGAGCAGCGCTTCTTGAGGGCCATGCAAGAGGCGCCCGATGTCGTGTCCATCCTGGAAGAGGCGCGACGCGATGGCTATCCACCGGGGCAGCAGCGGGCCTTTGTCATGGCCAAAGTCCTGGAAAAGAATGACGTCATGATCGTCGGTGCTGAGGATCCGGATCTGATCCGGTCAGCCAAGTTTCTGACCGCGCCGACCATGGAGGCGGCATTTGATCTCGTCAGCGACAAACTGGGTAGGGATCTCAAGGCCCTGATCGTACCCCATGCCCTACTCACGCTACCGTTTATACAAGCATAAGATCCGGGCCGCCCAAGGGGCGCGAGCCCCGGCCCATTCCGAGCTTGGAATCACTGGAACCATATCCTAGAAAGCAACTTGAGAAGCATGAAAGACAACACAAAATCTGCCTGGGAAGGCTTCGAAGGTCCAACGCAACAAGACGTCAATTTCTGTATCCGCTGCGGGCTATGCTTGTCCGTATGCCCGACCTACAAGGACAGCCTGCGCGAGACCGAGTCACCGCGGGGCCGGGTGGCCCTGGTCGCCAAAGCGATTGAAGGCCAACTGGAGCTGACCCAGACCTTCAAAGATCACATGTACCGCTGTTTGGACTGCTTGGCTTGTAACGACATCTGCCCGGTAGGCATCAAGCCCGCCGATCTGTGCTTGGAGGCACGCTATGCCATCCACCAGGCCACACCCACACCACCTCTCAAGCCCATCCTGTTTCGCGGTATCTTTCCCCGAACGGGGCTGCTGGAGCTGCTCACCAAGCCGGTTGCTATCTATGACCGTTCCGGTATTCGCCGGGTAGCAAACGCCTTCCGCATCACCGGAGCCCTGCCCTCACAACTGCGCGACATGGAGCGCATGTTGCCGGGCAAGCTCCCCTTGCGCGGTACGCGCCACACCCTCCCGGACGTCGTCCAGGCCAAGGGCGAGCGCCGGGCTCATGTGGCCTATTTCCTGGGTTGCGTCCAGGGCGTCATGATGGCCGAAGGCTCGAAGGCCACCGTAGAAGTGCTAGCCGAAAACGGTTGCGACATCATCATTCCCAAAAAGGTCAAATGCTGCGGCATGCCTATGGTCGGCTACGGCTTCAAGGATGAAGCCCGCGAGATGGCCCGGCACAACATCGACCTGCTCCTCGGCCTCAACGTGGACACCATCGTCACCGATTGTGCCACCTGCGGCTCATCCCTCAAAGAATACCCGCACTGGCTGGCCGACGACCCCGAGTATGCCGAACGCGCCAAGACCTTTGCCGCCAAAGTGCGTGACATCAGCGAGTTCCTGGTCGAAATTGGCATCCGCCAGCCCAAAGGCAAGGTCGATGCACGCGTCACCTACCACGACCCCTGCCACTTGTGCCGGGCTCAGGGCATCCGCGAACAGCCCCGCGAGATGTTGCGGGCTGCTGGCGTCGATCTGGTCGAGATGGAGGGTGCCGACACCTGTTGCGGTTCAGCCGGTACACAGCTCATCACCCACTACCACACTTCCGTAGGGGTGTTGGAGCGCAAGATGGACAACGTGGCCGCGACCGAGGCCGAGATCGTCGCCAGCGGCTGTCCGGGCTGCCAGATGCAGTTGAACCTGGGTGTCAAGAGGCGTGGCCTCGATGCCCGCGTGATCCATCCCAGCCAGCTACTGGCCCAGGCCTACCGGGACGGCGAGTCGTAACGGTGCTCCAAATGCGCAGGGGAAAAGAGACCCATCATCTCTGTTATTCAATCTCGAAACTGCACGCCAACTCTGCAAGGCTAACTTGGAAGAGAAGACAAACGATGCTTCCTGACGACCTGCTACAGCGGGCACTGGAGGAACATCGCTCCGAGTCAGACAGACCAAGGGACAAAGTCCAGTAGTGGAAAAGAGATGCAGATGATAGACCCACAGATCCTAAAAGAGTTACGAAAAATCGTCGGCAAGCAACATGTGCTGACCGATCCAGAAGACCTGGTCGCCTATTCCTACGATGGCACCTTTGCCGAGCGCCGCCCCGATGCCGTGGTTCGCCCCGACGCTACCGAACAGGTGAGCGAGGTCATGAAGGTTGCTTGGCGTGAAGACATTCCCGTGGTTCCGCGCGGCATGGCCTCCGGCCTGGCTGCAGCTTCGATCCCAGCGACCGGGGGCATGGTCCTCGACACCTGCCGTATGGATCGCATCATCGAGATCGACGAGGTCAACTTTATCGTGACCACCCAAGCTGGCGTCGTCACGCAACACCTGGCCGATACCGTTGCCAAGCAAGGCTTGTTCTACCCCCCCGATCCCAGCAGTATCAAGCAGAGCACCCTGGGTGGCAACGCGGCCTGCAACGCCGGTGGCCCTCGTTGTCTCAAGTACGGCGTGACCAGCGATTATGTCATGGGGCTGACCGTCGTCCTGGCAGATGGGCACATCCTAAAGACCGGCGGCAAAGCGATCAAGAACGTGACCGGCTACAATCTGACGCAGCTCTTTGTCGGTTCTGAAGGGACACTGGGCATCATTACCGAGCTGATCCTCAAGCTCATTCCCCTGCCCAAGGTGGCACGCACAGCCAAGGCTATCTTTCCCAAACTGACCGACGCCAGCGCCTGCGTCAACAACATCCTGAGCGCCGGCATCACCCCGGCCACCATCGAGCTGATGGACGAGACGGCCATCGCCACCATCGAGGAGGCCATGCACTTGAACCTGCCCTTGGATGTGGAAGCGATGCTCATCATCGAGGCCGACGGCATGGATGAGGCGTCCGTCCTTAAAGAGATCGACACCATCGCCCAAATATCCCGGGCCAGTGGCGCTCGGGACGTAGAAGTGGCCCGCAACGAGGAAGACCGGGCCGCGCTTTGGTCAGCACGGCGCTCCATTAGCCCTTCACTGGCCCGGCGTGCTCCCAACAAGCTGGGCGAGGATATCTCGGTGCCCCGCAGCGCGATTCCGGACGCCGTGGCGGCCATCAAAGAGATATCCCGACGCCATGACATTCCCATCGCTATTTTCGGACACGCCGGCGACGGCAATCTGCACCCCAACATCCTATTCGACAAGAACGATCCCCAACAGGTAGAAAAGATGAAACGTGCCGCTGCCGAGATCTTTGACGTCTCGGTCCGGCTGGGCGGTACCCTGTCCGGCGAGCACGGGGTCGGCAATCTCAAACTGGCCTTCCTGGAGAAAGACATTGGCCCCATCTCCATCGGTGTCATGTCAGAGATCAAGAAAGCGTTGGATCCCAAAAACATCCTGAATCCGGGCAAAGTCGTACCTGGCACCGCCCCGGAAACGGCCGCACTCTTTTCCTGGCATTGATCCGTGGTTGGGCAATGAGGCCCAACTTTATATTAACCAACGGAGGTTATGGTGCAATTCGAAAAACAGGTAGCTCACCTTGTCCAGAAACACACCAACGTCCTGCTCAACCCCTCTCGAACAACCATGATCGAGGAGGGTATCCGTAACCAAGAGGCCATCGTCAGCGGCAACGGCGCCTTGGCCACCTGGACCCCCACCGAGTCGACTGGGCGCAGTCCCGCAGACACCTACATCGTCCATCATCGCCAGAGCGAAGGGAACATCGACTGGGATTCACCCAACAATATCCCCCTGGCGCCAGACACATTCGACATGCTCGTCGAGGATTCCCTGCGACTGCTGGCCAACAAGCCCCGTCTGTACGTCACCGAGCGGAGCCTGGGTGCTGATACCTCCTACGCCTTGCCGGTCAAGACGGTCAGCGATTGGGCGCTGACTGCCCTCTTTACCGACAATATGTTTCGGCCCACACCTCCGGATATCGGGCAAAGCATCTTTGCCGGTCGAGGCTTCACGTTGCTCGTAGTGCCCTACGACAAGCTGGATCGCGCCCGGTACGAAGGCCGTCTGCGCCAGCTACCCGACGGCCGTACGTCAGACATGGCGGTAGCCATGGATTTTGACCGGCGATTGGGGGTCGTGATTGGCTCCGCCTACGGTGGTAGCGTCAAGAAGCTGATGTTCACCGTATTGAACTACATGCTACCTGGCGAAGGCATCCTACCTTTGCACTGCTCGGCCAATGAAGGGCCAGATGGCGACATCGCCCTGCTCCTGGGACTCTCGGGCACCGGCAAGACCACCCTGTCGGCGGATCCCCGGCGCGCGCTTTTGGGCGATGATGAACACGGCTGGAGCGACAACGGCATCGCCAATTTCGAGAATGGTTGCTATGCCAAGCTGATCAACCTCCGCCAGAACAAGGAGCCCGAGATCTGGAACGCAGTATTCCACCAAGCAGCCTATGCCGACCATGGCGCCATTGTCGAGAACTGTATGATCTACCCCTGGGGCGCCTTTGACGTAGATGACGAACGCTATACACCCAACTCCCGCGCCTCGTACCCCCTCAGCTTCCTGACCAACATCAAGTCGCCGCCTGTGGGCGACCATCCCGCCACCATCCTCTTCTTGGCTGCCGATGCCAACGGGGTGTTGCCGCCGGTCGCCAAGCTGACGCCAGAACAGGCCATGTTGTGGTTTCTGATGGGCTACACCAGCAAACTAGCCGGCACCGAGACCGGCATCGTCGATCCGGTCAGTACCTTCTCTCGCTTCTTCGGCCAACCCTTCATGCCCCGCAACCCTGATGTCTACGCCTCTATGCTGGGCGAGCGGATGAAACAGCACAGTTCGCAAGTCTACCTAATCAACACCGGCTGGAGTGGCGGGCCCTTTGGTGTCGGTCAGCGAATGGACATTGACATCACCCGCTCGATCGTCCATTGCGCCATCTGTGGGCAACTGGCCGATCGTGAGTATGACGAAGACCCGTTGTTTCACATCTTGGTGCCCCGCTCTTGCCCGCACGTCCCCGACGAGATCCTAAGCCCACGCGACACGTGGGCGGACAAAGACGCCTTTGATCAGCGGGCTCAGAAACTGGCTCAGGATTTTAGCAACTACTTTGACAAGGCCTACGGCAACAAGGGCATCGATCCCTCGGTCGTGTCCCAGTGCCCAGGCAAGTGAGGGTGCCTCGGCTATTATCCAACCCGCTTTGAACGTCCAAGCTCCTGCCAGTAGATGGCAGGAGCTTGATTTTTTATCATCGGCGTGGTACAATCTACGCAACGAAAAAGTGAAACGCGACGGCTCCGGCTAGCGGGCTCTCATGCCTGGAAGCCTGAACCTCTAGGCAAATAATCGGCGGGTTGGCTTGTGAGCCGGTGGATTGAGTGAATCAGAGCCTCCGGCGGTCTGTAGGCCACGCATTCAGATTTGCCTATGTACTGGGTCGTATGCCCGACACCTTGGTTGGCAGCCAGGCATGACCAAAAGCGCCGGACGTCGTATCAGAGGAAAACATGGTCAAAGTGATCTATCGCGAAAAGACCTGGGAAGTCAAGGCCGGCAGTACAGTGCGCCACGTCATCGAAAAGGCTGGATTGAATCCCGAATCGATCTTGGCCGTTCGCAACGGCAAGTTGGTCAACGACGCAACCTTGATCCAGGATGGGGACACCATCAAGCTAGTGGCTGTTGTGTCCGGAGGGTCATAGCCTCACACCATGAAGTGCAGCAAGTGCGGGGGCGTAGCCGTAATCAATATGCGCCAACACCGGCTACGGTTGTGTGGCCCCCATTTCATCGAATGGTTCCAGTCAATGACGCAGCGAACCATCGAAAAGTTCGATATGTTCGATCCTGACGATCGGATCCTAGTCGCCGTGTCTGGCGGCAAGGACAGCTTGGCCCTCTGGGACGTACTCCTCCGGCGTGGGTACAGGGCGGAGGGGATGCACATTGGCCTCGGCATCGACGAAGAGATCGGGTACTCGGATACCTCACTGGCCATGTGCCACAGATTCGTGGCTGAGCACCACCCTGCCGCCGTCCTGCACACAGTCGATGTAGAACAGGAGTACGGACAAACCATCCCTCAACTGGCGCGGACCAAGCGACGGGGTCGGGGCAAGCCCTGCTCCGTGTGTGGTTTGGTCAAGCGTCACATCATGAACCGCGTTGCCCGTGATGGTGGCTTCGTCGCCATTGCCACCGGGCACAACCAGGATGATGAAGTCGCAGTGCTTATGCAGAATACCCTGCACTGGCAAACCGGCTACCTGGCCCGGCAGGCCCCGGTGCTGGAGGAGCGAAATGGCTTAGCGCGCAAGGTCAAACCATTTGTACGAATAGCGGAGCGGGAGGCGGCGGCCTATGTCCTCCTGCAGGGCATCGACTATGTCTACGACGAATGCCCTTTTGCCAAGGGCTCGACCACCAACTACTACAAAGAGTTGCTCAACCAACTCGAACTGAATTCACCGGGAACCAAACAGCAGTTCTATCTCCAGTTTCTCAGAGCGCGGGACAAAGGACAGGTCCGGTTCGATACCGCCGAGCGGGGCGAGTTGGTCCCCTGCATTCGTTGCGGCCAGCCCACCACAGCGGGTGCGCTGTGCGCGTTCTGCCGCCTCTGGGAATAGGTGTGTCAGCTGGTAGACTGCTCAGCGCAGAGATGTCACCTCGGTCTCCCTGTTTACTGCGGGATTGCGGCCGAATTGGTAAAAGACCCAGACCAGTGCCAAATGGACACCCAAGCAGACCCAGAGATTCCGGGTCAGGAAGAAAAGCAGGGCTGTCACCAGCGCCATGGCTGCCCGTAGCCACTGTTCAGCGGCTTGGGCCCCCTTCCGCCAGCCTCTCCGCCAGAACGGGTTCGCAAACCACTCCAAGTAGACCAGGCCCAACCCCCAAAACACCCCCGCACTGAGACTGTTCGCCGTCACCGCCAGTGCGCCGCGATAGAACGCCCAGTGGATCTGGAGCAAGACCACGTCGATCAGCAGCGACCACCAGGGCCGGGCGAAAAATCGAAGCCTGCTGCCAGCCCAGTTGGCATTGACCCAGGCCAGCCACAGGAGCATCAGCGACAGCAGGCCCAAGCCAAACCCGGTCCCCGCTGTCTCGAGCCAGCGGTCCACGGGCCAGTCGCCCCCGAATCCCACGATGCCCATATCTTGCAGTGAGAGCAACCCCTGAAACGGTCGTCGGGGCCAGCCGCCCAACGCCAAATAAGGGATAGCGAGGAAAAAGAGAGCGCGCCCGCCCTGCACCAACCCAGTAGTGTAACCGGCTCGTGTCCAACCTGCGGCTCGAGCGAGAAACAAGAGATTTGTCCCCAGCCCATAGAGCAACACCGATCCAAGCACCCAGAACCACAATGGGTAGAGGGCATAAGCCGTCGATAACGTGTCCACCGCGCTGTCCTATGCTTCCTCATCAAGCGGCACCAAGAGTGTGACTCGTGTGCCGTTACCTATCTCGGACTTGATGTCCAGCGTGCCCCCAATGAGCGTGGCCCGCTCCTGCATGTTGAGCATTCCCAGACTGCCCTGCGACGCGTACTCCCCCTCTACCGCCTGGACATCAAACCCCTGCCCATCATCGGCAACCTGGGCGACAAAGAGATCTTGGTGGACTGCGAGCCGAACCCAAATATGGGCCGCCTCAGCGTGCTTTCTGGCGTTGTTGATCGCCTCTTCCATAATGGTGAACACCACACCTTGGGTCTCCAGGTCTAGACACTCCTCGTACTGCTCCGCCTCCACCTGCACCAACTGCCCATTGTTCTCCTGCAAGTTTTCCGCGTACATGCTCAGTGCCGCCAACAGGCCTTCCGTCTCCAAAATCACCGGGCGCAGCGTGAACAGCATGGACCGGATCTCCTTGACGGTGCGGTGTGCCAAATCCTCCAACCGCGCCAATTCCGCTCGGGCTCGTTTGGGCTCACGGTCTATCAAGAACCGTGCGAAGTTGAGCCGCATGGCGATGGCGGCAATGTCCTGCGTTGGACCGTCATGCAGGTCCCGGGCCAGCTTGTTGCGGGCTTGTTCCTCCCTGTCCACAATCTTGTCCCGTTCCTCCCGCAGGCTCTGGTACAAGCTCGCGTTCTGCAAAGCGATCGTGGCCTGGTTGCAAAAGATCGTCAACAGCTCCACATGCTCCGGAGTATAGATGTCCGACTTGACCGACGCGAACAGGAGAGCACCAAAAGTCTCAAAGCCGGCGCGCAGCGGAACGCAGATCATGGATCGGCATGGTCGTAGCGACTCGAACACCTGCAACTCCGGATCTTGCACCGGTGCGCCCCCAATCAACCCGCGGGCCGAGCCGATGGCCTCGTCTACAATGCCGCTCTTGCCCTCGATGTGTCGCGTCGCGTCTCGAGGCACGATCAGGTTGCGATGGGCTGCCGGCGCCAGGTACCCGTCTTGACCATATAGAAGCACCAGCCCAACCGATTCTCCAATTCGCACGTCCAACTCATCAAACCCGACCCGGCTGATGTCCAGAATGGCCTCCAACACCCGTTGGTAGTTCAGCGTCGCGCTCAGCGTCGACGCCATCTCGTAGATCATGCCCACGCGCCCTGCCTGACCGGACCGCCCCATCACCCTCCCGAGTAGATGCCTGCCCCCGCCACCCTGGATGCGGACCAGGGCGCCGGACATACCGGCCACCAGGAACAGAAGCACAAACAGGGCCGGCTGGACGAAAAAGACGGCGCCCTGGTCCCGTTCCCAGGAGAGTAGAGCGCCGGCCAGATACGCTACCGAAAAGACAACAGCTTCCAGCAGGCCGGGCCACCAACCGAAGCGTAGCGAGGCCACGAGAATGGGAAAGAGGGGGACCCAGAAAAAGGGGCTCCCAGAGCCACCGGAGAGATACAACAGGAACAAAACGGCTATAGTATCGGCAAATAGGGTAAACGTGGGGACAGCCCGGTTGAGCACAGCGGTCAGCAGCAGCACGCTGATCACCAAATTGTAGGCAGCATACGCAACCACAAAAGAAGCCAGTTCAGAAGGGGACATCCGACCGGCCGCGTCGAACAGACCGACGCCAAGGAGCAACAGTACCAAGCCCCACCTTGCTAGACAGAGTGCCCCGTCAATCTTCTTCTGACCGGCATCCCCGGTGAATCTCGTGAACCTATTCGCTATGGCCATCTCTTTCCCAGGCAGCGTGGACCCTGCAAAAAAGCCGTGGTCGCGCACTCGCAGTGTGCACTTGTGCGACCACGGCTAACATACACCTAGGTGGGCGAGAAGGGACTCGAACCCCCGACCTCATGCATGTGAGGCATGCGCTCTAGCCATCTGAGCTACTCGCCCAAGCCACTGGCATTATAGCATTGTTACTTGGAAAATGCAAATCGCATCGTTCCAATCCCTCTCCCCGCCTCGCCGCCGCGGGCCGCGAAAAGGGACCGCTCCTGACTCCCCGGCGGTCCACTTTCAACCGCCGGCCGTCCCGTGCCAAGCGCGCAGCACCTCGGCCACCGTCCATGCCTGGGCCGTACAGCCCCGTGGCGAAAACGGCGCATCCCCATCAAAAATCTCACTCAGGCTGCCCAGCCCATGGCCGCCCAAGTGTTGCAACAGCGGTCGCAGGAACGAGCGCGCCTGCCCCCGGTCACCGTAGACCCGCATGTGAGCTTGTACAAAGGGCCCGATGAGCCAGCCCCAAACCGTGCCCTGATGATAGGCCGCGTCCCGCTGGCGACGGTCGCCGCCATAATGCCCCATATACGCCGGATCGTCGGGCGCCAGGCTCCGCAACCCATGCGAAGTCAGCAGCTGCCGGGCACAGGCATCGACGACCGCCCGCTGTTGTGCCGCCGCCAACGGGCTGTACTCCAGCGAAACTGCCAGGAGCTGGTTCGGGCGCAGAGCCGGATCATCCCCGTCCGGACCGTCGATCACGTCGTAACAATAGCCCCGCTCACCGTTCCAAAACCGCACAAAGCCTTCCGCCGTACGGTCCGCCAGATCCTCGTACGTTTGCGTCTCTTTGCCCAGGCACCGGGCAAATTCGGCCATGATCCGCAGCGCGTTGTACCACAGCGCATTGACCTCCACCGCCTTGCCCATGCGGGGTGTGACCACCCAACCGTCTACCTTAGCGTCCATCCAGGTCAGTTGCACCCCTTCTTGACCCGCATACAGCAGGCCGTCTTCTGGGTCCAACTGGATCCCGTAGCGTGTGCCCCGCTGGTGCCAGTCAACGATATCTCGCAGCACCGGATACAGATCGTTCACCAGCATCTCATCGCTCGTCGCAGCCAGGTAGGCACGCAGGGCTTCAAAGTACCACAGCGTCGCATCGACCGTGTTATACTCCGGCGCCTCGTCCTCATCTGGAAATCGATTGGGCAACATACCCTGGTCCACATAGTGGGCAAAAGTGTGCAGAATCCGAGCCCCAACCTCAGGACGCCCTGTGGCAAGTGTCAACCCGGGCAGGCTGATCATCGTGTCCCGCCCCCAATCTCCGAACCACGGGTAGCCGGCAATGATCGAGCGCCCCTCTGCATCTCCAGGCAAGCTGCGACGCACGACGAACTGGTCGGCGGCCAGCACCAACTGCTCAATGACTTGCGGAGCATCTACCAGGTATGGCCTTGCTCTCTCCAACAACTCCTCTTCGTACGCCTGTCGCTCCGCGTAGGCCCAGCCTCCATCCAGACGTGGATTCGCCTCCGTGCTCGCTACGAGAGTCACCGAGTCGCCCGGCTCCAATGTCGCCTCGAACAGTCCGGCATAAAGATGGTCATCCTCAGCTTCCAGCCCCCGGTAGTCCTCGATGCTCAGGTAATAGCCCGTGTACCACTCGTGCTGTGGCGTGGCCTCGGCCCCGTCGCTGAGCACATAGAAGGGTGCAGTTCCAGCCGCCGTGATCCGCAGGCCATGCGCCACTTGCTCGACGCACATCCGGCTTCCCCCCGCCTGCGTACGGCTGTGGTGGTCGCGGTGGTTGGCGATGGCCTTGATGCGCAACGCCAGCGGCCCGCTTCCCCGGCACAGATCGTAGCAGATGTACGTCGTGTTGGCCCTCGGCCCCATCCAAACCCGCTTTTCGAGCAGGGCGTCCGCGCAGGCGAACGTCCACACCGGCGTCGTGCCCTCCAGGCGAAAGCGCTCGAGGTGGAGGTAGCCCTCCGGCTCAAGCTCCCCATCATGCCACCGGTTGGTAAACAGGGGGTACATCAGGCCGTTGTAGGTGACCACCTCATCCACCTTGGCCAGCAACAGGCTGCGTCCCACGGGAGGCTGGAGCGCCGCGACCAGCAGGCCATGGTATCGCCGGGTCAGCACGCCAGCGATTGTGCCCGCAGCATACCCGCCCAGGCCGTTCGTCACCAGCCACTCCCGTTCCACGGAAAAGTGAGGATCGGTGCACAGCTCCCGTCCAAAATCGAGCATCTGCCTTCCTTTGCCTCCAGAAGCTTCAAACGACTATCTCAATCGCCCCGGCAAGTGGCGCCCGGTGTGATTCCATCCTTCATATGCTGGTCCGTTCTATCCCGCCCAGCGCACGAGGTTCACATGATGGTCGACAGTAGGTCCACCGTCTGTCCCTGCCAGCACCATCCGCAGCATAGCCCGCTCAACCCGGTACTCCCAGTGCAGCAGCCGCTCCAAAGCCCAAGTGTGCTGAGCATTGACTGGCACAATGATCTCTTCCACGCCGCGGGCTCGGACCATGGCCTCAGCGCCCGTGAGCAATGCGCGAAAGCGGTTGCCATCCGTGTGAGAAGGATCCAGCACCAGGACCTGCGTGTTGCCATAGGTGGCTGCCTGCCCTTGCCGGCCCGAGGTCAGCCACACAACAGCCATGCCGACCGCCTGACCACGCTCGGTCAGGATCACCGTCTCACCCTGTTCGTATTGGGCTGTCACCTCAATCTCCTTGCTATAGTCCAGGCCAGGATGGATCCGCTCACTGACCTCACGCAGGCTGACCAGCCAGGACTCCTGACTCGCGGGGGTGGCCTGTGACCACTCTGGCAGCTTGCTCAAAGTCTCCGGGGACTCTTTGAGCGATTTTCGCAAGAAGAGGGTCACATGACGCATCTGGAAGCCCAGTTTCAGATACAGTCCCAGGTTGTAGGGGCTCTCGGGCATCGTCGATAGGCCGATCACGCGACCTGGCCGTTGGCGGAGGTAACCCAGACTGGCAGCGATCAGCCGCTTGCCGATCCCCTGCTCCTGCCATTCCGGCAACACAGAAAAGGTGCCGAACCAACCCACGCTACCCCAGGTGCGGGAGAAAATGAAACCGACGAGATGCTCATCCTCTTCAGCTACGAAGCAACCCGCGGGATCCTTGACCAGGCAGGAGCGCACGTTGGTGCGCCTGCGCCGGGGTATCCCACTCTCTCTGCCGTACGTCCGCCTATGCCACGCGCCAAAGGCAGCCGCTTCGATCTCGATGACCTGCTCCAGGTCCCCCTCCTGCATTATTCGAATGTGGCTCATGGGCTACTCCTCAAGTCGTCACCTCCCATCGATGTCACCAACACCGCGGTGAAAAGGGCGATCTGCTCGCTAAGCTTCTGGGGATTGCGCGAGATGCGTGGGGAGGCGGAGAATCATTTGGGGTGAAAGAGTGGCTGCAGCACACAGCGACACGCAGTGCGCGTTGTATCCCTAATCCAGCGGTACGTAGCGACGAATGCCACCTTCTGTGCCGATCCAGACTACGCCTTCGGGGGTCACGTGGATGGCTCGCACAATCTCGCGCCCCAGCCCGCCGGTCGGGGTAAACATCTCCCATTCGCCTGCGACCGGATCGTAGCGACCTAGTCCCTCGTGACCAGCCCACACGCTCCCGTCAGGCCCGACGGCCACCCTCTCCAGCCAGCCTTCGGAGTCCCAGCCGGAGTAGGACCACCGGCCATCAGCCAAATGCCCCAGCTCGCCATCGGCGGCTACCCACAGGCTACCGTCCGACGCCTCTGCCAGATCGTCGACTGAGGAGGGAGCATCGCCCGCAGCTTCAGGCGGGCTCCAGGTGTTGCCATCCCAACGCACCAACTCATCCTCCCCACCGAGCCAGACAGTGCCGTCGCTGGCAGCGAGGATGGACCATATGTCCTCCATGATCGGGTGGTCGGCCTCCGTGAACGTCTCCCATTCATCGCTAGCCGGATTGTAGCGCACGAGGCCACCGTCAGTAATGAGCCACCGTACGTCATCGGGACCGATCTCGACAACAGATATCTCGACGTCGGTCAATTCAGGTGCCGTGAACCTCTGCCAGCCCTGACCGTCAAACCATCGGAGCTCACCAAACTCCCCGATCCACAGGTTGCCATCGCTGTCTACGGCGGGAATACCGGGCCAGTCCAAAGCGCCTTCGCTCTCTCCAAAGACCTGCCAGACGTCACCTTCGGACTCATACCGGCTCAAACCCGCGCCATCATCATGCGCAAACCAGACCGCCCCTTGCCCATCTTGCCGGATGGCCTCGATCACATTGCCACCCACTTCTTCGTCCAAGGCCCAGGTCTCCCAGTCACTGCCATCATAGAAGGCCACGCCGCCCCCGTAGGTACCGAACCACAACCCGTCCCCATCTTCCACAATGTCAGTCACCGGTACGCCATCGATGGAATTCGAATTGGTCTCGAATTCATCCCAATCACCATTGGATGGGTCGTACCGGAGAGCATACCCTTCGCCGCCGAACCAAAGCTTGCCGTCAGCCGTCTTGTGTAGGGTATAGACGTACTCCTCTGAAAGGACCTCTTCCCAGGCCATCCCGTCATCGAAGCGAACCACACCCTGGTCAAAACTCACCCACATAGACTCGTCGGTCAACAAGACATCGGTTACCTCGTTGATCGCAATACGACCGGTTGTAGTCGGCACGCTCGTCCATGCCTCTCCGTCGAAAAAGGCCAGGCCTTGGTCTTCCAGGCCCACGACCAGTTCCACATCCTCACTCCCATTCAACGCCCGAATGGCGGGATACGCCACAGGCAGGGGTGGAATGGTAGGTGGCCCCCAGCTGTTCCCGTCGTAGTAGTTCAGCCCGAGCTCGCCGCCGCGGCTGCCCGCCCATAGGCCGCCCGAGCCATCCTGGTACAGGGCCTGGATCTGGTTTGCGTCCAGCCCATCCGCCCCGTCGTAGGTTATCGAGGTCTCGCCGTCGTAGCGGCTGATACCTGCATCCGTGGCGATCCACAGCACACCCTCATCGTCCACCAGCAGATCGTTGATGCGGATCGAGGCCAGCCCGTCTTCGCCACCCAGCTTGGTATGGCTGCCGTCGGTCAGGTCCCAGCGCACCAGGCCGCCGTCTCCGCCAGCCCACAAGGTGTCGCCTTGTCGAGCCAGAGCATGCACAAAGTTGCCGTTGGTCCACGATGTCCAGCCTGGTGCGACTTCCTGGACGGGTCCAGGCTCCCCGGCTGAAGGCGCTGCTGCTGGCCGACCAGACCCTGCCTCTGTCGCTGTCACCTGGCTCACCGTGGCCGGCGTCGCTTGGGCTTGGACCACCGGGGTCGGCGACGATTCGCTGTCGGTCAAGTTCGGCACAACCAACACACCAACAACCAACAACAGGCCCAGCAGGAGCGCACCGCCGGCCAAGAACAGCCACGGTTTCCGCGCCTGCGCGGGGGCTTTGGTCTCCAGCCTGCGCACTGTGGGATCTACTGGGGGAGTCGTACTGTCCGCAGTCTGGAGCGGCGGCGTGGATTCCACAGACGGCGGGCCGCCCACATCACGCGCCAGGGTCGCCGCTTCCTCCGCTCCAGCAGGAAACGGCGGTGAGACAATCTCGGTGGGCTGGGGCGCTACCGCCTCCGCTAGCGCGTCAACCATCGCTCCGGCGCTCTGGAAGCGATCATCAGGATTCTTGGCCATGGCCTTCAGAATCACCCGTTCCACCGCCGCGGGCAGGTCTGGCTTGATTTGACGCGGGAGCGGCAGCGGATCGTTGACGTGTTTGAGCAGGACCGCCAAGGGGGTTTCGGCTTCGTAGGGAACCCGGCCCGTGACCAGCTCGTACAGCATGACGCCGAGCGCATAGATGTCGCAACGATAGTCCGCCGGTCTACCCATCCCTTGTTCGGGTGACATATAGGCCGGTGTTCCGATGATGGCTCCGCTCGCAGTGAACTGTGCCGTTTCCGCTACCAGTTTGGCAATGCCAAAATCAGTAAGGAAGGTATTGCCATGCTGGTCAATCAGGACATTGCTGGGTTTGATGTCCCGATGTACCACTCCCTGGCTGTGGGCATAGTCCAATGCGCTTCCCACCTCACTCAAAATGCGTGTCGCCCGCTCCAGTTCCAGGGGACCTTCTCGGTCGCTCAGGTCCTTGAGTGTGCCAGCTTTGACGTAGCGCATGACCAGAAAGGTAGTACCCTCCTGCTCGCCATAGTCGTGAACTGGCAGGATGTGGGGGTGCTCCAGATGGGCCAGCGTGCGTGCCTCTTGGGTGAAGCGCCCCAGGAAGCTCTCATCCTCGGTAAAGTGGCTGGGCAAAATCTTGACGGCCACATAGCGATCCATCGACGGCTGGTAGGCCTTGAACACCGTGGCCATCCCACCTTGGCCGATCTGCTCTACGATCTGATAGCCACCGAGCCACTTGCCGATGTGCTGTTGCATGCCACTCCCTTCTTCCGGTCAGACGACGCCCGTACCCCCTTGCTGCCCGGGACCAGATCAGATCACATCTTTCCGCTTCTGGATGATAGCCAGCAGGATGAATAGGACGAGCATGATGGCCAGCATGGCCCCAATACTGATCAGGACATCCCCTTCCAATACCTGACCATACCGGTCCTCTAGGTGGGCAACTACCACCTGCCTTTCCGCATCGGTGTCATAGGCCTGCACCCCGGCCAGCTCGCAGTCTTCCAAGCTGGGGCCATCACACTCGCCGCGCTGAACCTGGGTAACGTCCACCAGTCCTTCAAAAGCCCATTTGCTGCTGGTGGTGCCGCCGATCACTTCCCCGGCTGTACCCAGTTGATCCAGGGGCAGAATGCCCCCGGAGAAAATCATCTGGACGACGACCACCACGATCAGCAGCAACATTGCCTGTTCTTCGCGCGGAGCAACCGCCGAGATCAGCAAACCCCACATCACACCCGATAACACGGCCAGCATAATGATCAGGTAATACAGAGCCAGTTCTTCTATGCCCAGGTGCGAAAAGTCCACAGCTACCAGTTTCACCACTAGCAGCGCAGCAGCACTGTACAAGGCGAATAGAAACCCCACTGCCACTTTGGAGAGCAGGTAGGGAATGATCCTGAGGTTGACCGTCCTCTCGCGCCGGTAGATGGCCTTTTCTTTGACGATCTCGCGCACCGAGCTCAAGGCGCCGATCAGGAAAGGGACGATCGCCGCCATGAACAACATGACCATCACCCGTGATGCATCGCCATCGACGGGATCGTACACCGCACGCGGCCAGGCAATCAGGTCCATGAGGCCCAAGACCGGTGCGATCAAGAGCATCAGCAGCAGGTTGACCCGGTCAGCACGAATGATGTCCAGATAGCGGGCTGTCAATACGGTGAACTGCCTGATTCCTGAAGGTCGCTTCACTTTGCTCTTGGCGGCAGCCGAGCCAGATTCACGCGCTACCTGGTCATCCTTGGCAATACCCCGGTCGGCAAGCACGTCCCCATAGGTATCTTGGAGACGGTTCACAACATACTCATCGTACAGCGGCGACCGACGATAGCGCTCAGCCCACTCCTCGGGTGTTCGCTCGTCCTCGAGTTGCTCATAAATCTCGTCAAAATCGGCGACACCAAAGTATTCCAGCGCTTCGCTAGGGGGGCCAAAGTAGGCCAGGCGCCCTCCCTTGGCCAAGAAGATGACTTGATCGCAAAGGGTCACGTTCTTGGTGGCGTGGGTGATCAGCACGATGGTCTGTCCCTCATCGGCAAGCTGGCGCAGCAATCGCATCAATCGGTTTTCCGTGCCCGGGTCCAAGCCCGATGTAGCTTCGTCCAAGAAGAAAAGCCCCGGACCGGTCAGCCGTTCGACGCCGATCGACACCCGCTTGCGCTGCCCGCCGCTCAGGCTTCCCACCCGCACGTCCTTGCGCTCGATCAGTCCCAATGTCTCCAGTTCCTCAGTGACGGTTGCCCTGCACTCGGCAGCGCTCATATCCGCAGGCAGGCGCAAACGTGCCACATAGTAGAGAGCCTTCTCCGCCGCCAGCTCCTTGTGGATAATATCATCCTGGGGGACATAGCCCAGATCGGTGCGGAAGGTATCAAAGCGGCGATATAGGTCCGCTCCGTTCACCAGCACAGCGCCATCACTGGCGGGCCAAAAGCCGGCCAGGGCATTCATCAGGGTCGACTTGCCTGCACCACTCACGCCAACCAGAGCCACGAACTCGCGCGGAAATACGGACAATGAAATATCTTGGAGCAGGTTGATGCCTTTGCCGACGAACTGGTTGAGATGCAGCGCATCCAAGCGCAGATCCCGTGACTCATCCACCAGTTGCACCGATTCAGGCGCAAAGATGAGCTTGATCGGCCCGATCCGGAGCGTGCTGCCGGGATGTAAGGGATACAACTTGTCAGGTTCGATGAGCTCATCGTTCACCCAGGTGCCATTGCTCGACCCCAGATCTTCGATGACGTACTCCTCTGTGCTGCCCAAGTTACGGATCCGGGCGTGATGGCGAGAAACGGTCGGGTAATCCAGTTGCAGGTCATTCTCCGGACTGCGCCCAATCGTCAGTTCCTTCCGTTGGCGCAGATCGATCTTCTGCAATCCACTGCTGGGGGTCTCTACACCAATCATCGTCGCATGCAGAGGCGCTGCTCCCATGGAGACGGCATCTTCTGCCACTGCCTCCTGCAGAGCTTCCTGCGGAATGAGCGCCTCAGCAGCCACGGGCGGCGCTACAGGCTCCCTGTACCCTGGTACCTGAGCCGCCGGCTCCTCGGCGACCACGATGGTGATCGTGTAGGTCAGCGAAACATTCCCGGCAATCCAGAGCACATCGCCATCGGCCAATAGCATGCGCGCAACTTGTACATCGTGGAAGGCCAAGCCATTGGAACTGTCCAGATCGACGATTTGGTAACCGCCAGCGACCTGTTTCAATCTGGCGTGATGCCAGGAAACCACTCGCTCGTCGATGCAGATATCATTGTCTGGGCTACGGCCGATCGTGATCGCCTGTCCTTGGATGGAGAAGCTCTTTGTCCATCGCTCCGCGTTGACCTCAAGCGTCACCCGGGACGGATCGGCGCGCGTGAGCAGAGCCGGTTTGTCCCTAGAGTAGGGCCGGGCAGACATGTCCCCCCGAGTGGCCTGTCCGGCGGCGGCCTCGCGCAGCGTGAGTTGAAAATCGACAATCGAAAAGCTATCGCCAGGGGACAGTCGTTGCGGCACGTTGGAGGCCACTTCTGCGTTGTTGATGACGGTTCCGTTGGCGCTCCCCAGATCGGTCACCAGCGGTTGTGACTCCACCCACTCGATGCGAGCGTGGTATCGCGACACCGATGCATCATCCAGAATGACGTCATTGTCGGCAGCACGCCCCAGCGCAACCGGGTTCCCACTCAGTGCATATACCTGCTTCGTTCCCGGACCCTCCACCTCGAGCATGCCCACTGGATCCATACCTAGTACCTCCTTTGCCATGTGGTTGAACGGGTCAGCTCGACCTTCAGGCGCATCCTCACATCATCATCAACATAGAGCGAACCATGCTCTTGAAACACCGGATGGATTTCAGATCCTTTCAGAACAGCACTTCCAGAGGGTACAGACTGATCTCCCGCCATATCCTCGACGAACTCGACCCTCTGCCATTGGCCATCAGCCCCCCGGCTGACCTTAACCCGCAGCTTTGTCTTCAATCCATAACCAAAGATCGAAACCGTCGGTACGCTGGATACCGTTCCGAGCTCCCGCCGGAAACTTCGGGCAGTGCTCAGAAATGGTCGCTGGTCCTCCGGCAACCACGATCCATCCTTCAATACGTCAATGGTTCTACCATTCTGGTCCGTCACACAGGGATAGATAGGAAGGATTTGGTAGGCACTTGGAAAAGTCGCCAGGATCCTTCGCATGCGCTCAGCACCCATGCCTAGGGGTAGTAGACTGGGACCGGACAGAATAACAGCAAGGCCTTTGGGCGTACCATGATGCGGCCCACCCATCAGGATGATGCGTTCAACGTAGCGCTTGCCCCCCAGTCTCTCCACGTAATACCGCGTGACCAGCGTGCCCAAGCTATGGGCAATGATCGTAATGGGCATCTTGACCTGCCACTGCTCAATCGTCTCGGCCAGGCGTTGGGCAGCCAGTCGAACGTCATGCCGCCAGTCATAGCCGAATTCGAGCAGATCCTTGCCCCGCGTGTACCCCAGACCTTCTACCAAATAATCGCCCAAAGCGCTGTACTGCCTCTGCTCGATGATGTTCGGCACGATCACGACTTCGTTCACGATGCCTCGGGCTTCAATGCGTGGATCACCCGGCAAGAGAAAGACTTCCGGATTGGTGATAATCATCCTGGGGTTGGGCCATAGGCGATCACTGCCGAGCCAAAGCTCAGTACCCATCAGCCCGGGTACGAATACGACCGGTCTACGGGCCTGCCGGCCGTCGATGCGTGGCGCCCCGATCAGCGTCAGCTCGTCCGAAGTGAAACCACCTTTGAAGACTAGCTTGGCCCGACCCAGACTCAATACATCCCCGTCACGCAGCCTATGCTCTTCCACCCGCTGCTTCCGCAGCCAAATTCCATTCCTGCTGTTCGTGTCGCGGATCACATAACCAGCACCCCGGCGCTCGACCAGCGCATGATGCTGCGATACTGACTTGTCAGGAATCGCGATGTCGTTGTCCTCGCCTCGCCCAATGGTCATCGTGTCTTGCGAGAATTGCACTTCCCAGGTTCGGTTGGGGGTGTGAAGGACCAAGTGCGGGACTTGGGTATCGCGGAGAATTGTGGTGGACACGAACTCTAGATCCGTGTCTGCCTCCAAGATCTGGGCCATGTCGACCCATTCAGTTTTGTACGTAGCCGTGTCGTCAAATGTTTCAACACCTTCACCTGACTCCCAAGACGTATCGCCTGGCGAATCTGACAACGGCGGTTGGGCAACCATCTTTGGCACGAGAAGGGTCGGATCCGGCACCTCTGGAGGTTTGGCCGGCCTCTGTGGTTCGATGACGGTTGGGGCTGGCATCCCGGGCGGTTCAGCTGGCCGTTGTGGTACGATGAGGGCTGGATCCGGTGTCTTGGCTGTAGCCTGTTCGACAGCTTGCTTCGGGACAATCAGCGTCGCGTCCCTGGCCTCAGTCGAGAGATAGTCTTGGCCTTTGTCTGAGGGGGACTCTGGCTCCGCCGGGAGCCCTTCTCCCTGTGGGTCGGTAACCTCCCTGGGCAGCTCGACCGTCACCTTCGGGCTCAGCGCCACTTCCGGCCCCGTTTCAGCCTCGGGATGCCAGGTAAGGTAGGTGTCACCGATCGTTATGCTATCGCCCGGTTGGATGGCGACCGGTATTTCCGGATCAATCGGGCTACCATTGACCAGTACTCTTCCGGCACTACCCAGATCGGTGAGGTGCAATACTCCCTCGCTCCAACCGAGACGCACCGAGTAATTGGACCCTGCCACACGAGTCTCATCCAATTGGTCAGCGTTGGCACGAGCCTCAGGTTGGGGCCCGTACTGCCGCCCTGGATCATGAACCTGAATAGTGAAAAAGCCCGCCAGTTCCATCTCGGCAACCTCCTGGTCCTGGGATGTTATCAGACTGTTACGGTCACACCCAGAACTATCTCACAGGAGATCCACGGTACCAAAAAGCAAGTGCCTGTTGTCTGAATCAGGTCAAGACCGACGAGTGGTGGGCAAGAAGATCCTATTCCTACTGTATACTTCCAGTGCTTTTCCGGCTCGCTATCGCGCTGGCGTCGTGGCCTGATGGTAGAAATCCGAACCAGCCCGTCTTGCGACCACAGGTGTCAACTGTAGTTTCTGTGATAGTACCACAGATATTCCGGCCTGTCAATCGCTCTCTTGCAGCCAGCCACTCTCAA